>CAJJYZ010000001.1 GCA_905197485.1 uncultured Lachnospiraceae bacterium
TCAACGAAGTACTTCAGGATAAGATTGAAAACATTTTTAACGACATCAATCAAGCTATCTTCAACGAGGAGCATGTGGATTTGCAACACATCTACATCGATAGTTCCAAGTTTGAAGCAAACGCCAACAAATATACCTGGGTTTGGAAGAAGGCTACCGAAAAGTTCCGTTACAAGCTTTATGAAAAAATCACTACGGAAATTGAGGGAATCAACACAGAAATCGCATGGAGTGGAGTACAGATTTCAACTAATTCTGAGTATGTACCAGATTATCTGAATGAAATCATTGATCAGCTAGTGCTTTTATGGGATCTAGATATAAGTACATTTGTTTACGGAAGCGGGAAGAGAAAATCCAAAGAGCAGCGTCATTATGAACATTTGACTGGTTTCTGTCAGAAACTTCAGGAATACATAGAAAGAATTGACATTTGTGGTCCTGATCGTAACAGCTATTCTAAAACAGATAAATCAGCTACATTTATGCGCATCAAAACGGATTACATGGGCAATGATCAGCTTCTGCCGGCATACAATGTACAGATTGGTGTAGCAGATGAATATATCGCAGTTGTTGATGTGAACCATTATCGTTCAGATATGGACTGTTTCATTCCTTTGATGGAGCACTTCAAACAAACTTATGGCTTCTATCCCAAGTATCCCGTGGCAGATGCTGGATATGGATCATATAACAACTATATTTTTTGCGAACAAAACGGAATTGAAAAGTATATGAAGTTTCCAATGTTTAAAAAGGAAACCAAGGATCGAAAGTATCATGAAGATCCATTTCGTGCAGTTAATTTTAGAATTGATGAACAAGGTGTCATGAGATGTCCTAACGATAAAGCATTTCATCTTTTATACAGAAGAAGTGTGAGGGGAAATCAATACGGACGCAAGGAAGAACTGTATGAATGTGAAGATTGCAGTGGATGTCCATATGCAGAGAAATGTAAGAAAACAGATAAAAATCGAACTATTCGGATCAATCAGGAACTCACTGCAATGCATCAGGAAGTAATCGAAAATTTAGAAAGTATTCATGGTGCGCTGTTACGAATGAACCGTTCGATACAAGCAGAAGGCACTTTCGGAATCATGAAAAACGACCGTTGGTACAAGAGAATTGTTCGAAGAGGTATTAATTCGGTTAAACTAGAAATTTTACTTGTGGCAATAGGACATAATCTATATAAATATCAGAACAAAAAGATGAGAAATAGAACTGCCGCATAGATTCAAAAAGAGAATCTCTATGGGGTAGGGGAAGTGCGCCTTTTCAGCGTAGGATTCTAGCAATTTATACACAACAAAAGCAAAAAGAGGGATGTGAAAAAACTCAATCGAGTTTTTTCACATCCCCTTTTATATCATTATACTCTTGAGATGTACTCTCCAGTACGTGTATCAATTTTTAATCTGTCTCCGATTTCTACGAATAACGGAACTGCAACCTGTGCACCTGTCTCCACGATAGCCGGTTTTGTAGCTCCCTGAGCTGTGTTTCCTTTGAATCCAGGCTCTGTCTCTGTAACATCAAGCTCTACTGTAAGAGGTGGCTCTATTGCGAACGGTTTCTCCTTGTAAGAGCTTACAGTTACTTCTTCGTTCTCTTTTACAAATTTCAAAGAATCTCCTACGTCTTCTGCACTTACTGCAATCTGGTCGTATGTCTCGTTGTCCATGAAGTAGTAAAGGTCTCCATCATTGTAGAGATACTGCATTTTCTTTCTCTCGATAAACGCTTCCTGGAAAGACTCTGTCGGACGGTATGTTGTCTCTACAACACCTCCGTTGATGATATCTTTTAATTTTACACGAACAAACGCTGCACCTTTACCTGGTTTTACATGCATGAAATCAATTACCTGACATACTTTTCCTTCGATTTCAAGTGTCATACCATTTCTAAATTCACCTGCTGACTTTGTTGCCATTCTATTTTCCTCCTTATATTACGTCCGTATGGACATATTACCTATATTTTACTTCATATAATTCTATAATATATTCCACACTTTTTCAACCTTTTTTTACTTTTTACGCTCTTTCCTGTAAAAATGTAATACTATCTTCTCTAAATACCGCTTCAGAACAATCTGAATCTCCTCTTTCGGATGAATCGGCTTCACCAAAATATTGCGCATTCCGGTCCGCTTCGCCCCATAGACGTCCGTAAAAAGCTGGTCTCCAATAAAGATAGTGTTGGAAAGGTCGGTTCCCATTATCTCCATCGCCCTTCGGTAGTTCTTCGTAGACGGCTTGTGTGCATTGCAGACAAACTTACTTTCTACCTGTTCTGCAAACGGCCGGACTCTCGGCTCCTGATTATTGGAAATGAGACATGTCGAAAATCCCATTTCCCGCAACCTGCGAAAGAGCTTAACCGCCCTGTCATCTGCCGGCGCCCCATGCGGCACTAATGTATTATCAATATCGAATACAAGTCCACGATATCCTTCCTCATATAATTTATCAAACGGGATGACATATGTGGACGCCACATATTCATCCGGAAAAAATCTGTTAAACATCCTCTCCTCCTCCGGATTCTCAATCTCTTCTTTCATTATATCCTACTTCATTTTTTTCTACAATATTTTTAAAAAGTTTTCTCTTTGCTTACTTCAATTGTTCTTTCACATCTTCTTTAAACTGTTTCCATGCCCCTTCATTTTCCACAAAATATTTCGGGCAAATCTTTCCTGTGACGTCATAATGGCGTATCACATCTTCCTCATTCAAATCAAACTTCTTACAGAGCCATGCAGTCAGCTCCACCAACGAGCGGTAAGTTTCTTTTGTATACTTCCCGTCCTCCTTCGGATGACAGGTCTCGATAGATACCGTATCTCCATTCCGATGGTTGGATGCGTATGCAACTTCCCATGTTGGAACACACTGCACAATCTCTCCTTCGATACCCACCACAAAATGACTGCTCGCTTTTGTCAGGTGGTTCTCTTTCAACCCCTCAAAATAATCCCGATTCTGCATTGCCGTAGAACCCGGATTCGCTGTATAGTGTATCACAATATTATTGATTCTTCCCGTCTTTGTCCCCGGTCTGGAATATTCGTTTTCCGTCAAAAGCCGTACGTCCATCTCCGGTCTTGTCTCATCGATTCCGCGCCCCGTTCTTTCTATATACTTATCTCTGTTCATAAACCTTGTAACTCCAAAATAAAGACATAATATCGTCAGAATTGCAACGCCCACACGCAGATATAACTGCATTTTCCTTCGATTTCCGACTCGTCTTTTTCTTACTTTTATCCTCTTTCTTCTCTTCCTGAACATTTCGTTTCTCCTAGTCTTTCGTATGATATCCATTATTTTAGCATATCTTTTCTCAGGATTCTTTAGAACTTTCTCAAAAGATTTTTAATTTTTCTTAAGATTTCTCGATAGTGTATTTTTATGGAGCAGGATTTTTGTTTCCTATATCATAAAAACAGGACAGACTCTCAAAGCCTGTCCCATTTCAATTCTCAATCAGTTCTTATTCATCTACGCTATAGTTTGGAGCTTCTTTCGTAATATGAATGTCATGTGGATGACTCTCTTTCAGAGAAGCTGCAGAAATCTTCACAAACTGTCCTGTCTGCTTCAATGTCTCGATATCCGGCGCGCCACAATATCCCATACCAGAACGAAGTCCACCCATCAACTGGAATACAGTATCTTCTACTGTTCCCTTGTATGCAACTCGTCCTTCTACACCTTCCGGAACAAGTTTCTTCGCATCTGCCTGGAAATAACGGTCTTTGCTTCCATTCTCCATCGCCGCGATAGAGCCCATACCACGATATACTTTGTACTTTCTTCCCTGGAATAACTCAAATGTTCCCGGGCTTTCATCACATCCTGCGAAGATGCTTCCCATCATACATACGTTCGCACCTGCTGCAATCGCCTTTGTCATATCTCCGGAATACTTGATTCCACCGTCTGCAATAATTGGGATTCCTGATTCCTTCGCAGCCTCATAACAATCCATAATTGCGGAAATCTGTGGAACACCGATACCTGCAACTACACGTGTTGTACAGATAGAACCAGGTCCGATACCAACTTTTACCGCATCTACACCGGCTTCAATCAAAGCTCTTGTCGCATCTCCCGTTGCCACGTTACCTGCGATAACCGGAAGTTCCGGATATTTTTCTTTAATCATTCTAACTGCACGTAATACGTTTGCAGAATGTCCATGCGCAGAATCAAGTACAACAACGTCCACATGCGCTTTTACAAGTGCGTCTACTCGTTCCAGACAATTTGCTGTAATTCCTACTGCCGCACCACAGAGAAGACGTCCCTGCGCATCTTTTGCAGAAAGAGGATATTTAATCTGTTTTTCGATATCTTTGATTGTAATAAGACCTTTTAAGTTAAAATCTTTGTCTACAATCGGAAGTTTTTCTTTTCTTGCCTTTGCAAGGATTCTCTTCGCCTCTTCGAGCGTTGTTCCTTCTAAAGCTGTAATCAGACCTTCTGATGTCATGGAATCTTTAATTTTCTTTGTAAAGTCTTCCTCAAACTTCAAATCACGATTCGTGATGATTCCAACTAATTTCTTATCTTCTGTAATCGGAACTCCTGATATTCTGAATTTCGCCATCAACTCATTGGCATCAGCCAGTGTGTGCTCCGGCGACAGGTAAAACGGGTCTGTAATTACGCCATTTTCTGAACGTTTTACTTTATCCACTTCTTCTGCCTGCGCTTCGATGGACATATTCTTGTGGATGATACCAATTCCACCCTGGCGAGCCATAGCGATTGCCATACGGTGTTCTGTAACCGTATCCATGCCGGCGCTCATCATCGGTATATTCAACTTCACTGTCTTTGTTAAATGTGTTGTCAAATCTACCTGATTTGGAATTACCTCTGAATATGCAGGAACTAATAGCACATCATCAAATGTAATGCCTTCTCCAATAATCTTTCCCATGGTTTTCTTCCTCTCTTTCATCTGCTGTTTCCTTGTTACATTGCCACGAATGTTAAATATTAATAAGTACAACTAATAATATTTTCTTTTTTTATAAGTTATTGTTATATTACATTACAAAAAACTTCGCATTCTGTCAAGACTAAATCACGACTTTTCTTGGCGCAAGCATCTTATAGCCGTTTAAAATCGTGTCATTCGGTTCGAAAATCACTTTAATCTTCTGTCCATTCTGCTGTACAATCAAGTCATATGTCTTATTTCCCGCAACAAAACTGCTGAAATTCAGCGTCTTATCTATCTTCATTCTCCTTGCTTCGTCTGAGTCGCTTGGTGCAAGCAGTTCTAAATCTCCAATCGAAGCAGAAAATACTCTCTTTCTCTTCGCCTTTCCCATAATCTTGTCGATATCCAGGTCCCCGTTCACATACAAGTATTCAAACTCCAGGTTCTGTCCTCGAAAGACGAAAATATCTGCTGCAATCAAAAGCACCGGTAAAATCATTCCAAACGGAATCAATACCATTGCCAGGAAAGAAACGATTGTCAACGCAATCATCACCGACTTGATTACAATCGATGCGCCAGTTGTTCTCTTCTTTACCAGCTGTTCTGTGTAAAAATCATTCATAACACGCCTCCATATTTCTGATGTTCTTATCATTGTAACAAAAACAATAAAAAATGTCTACCTCAGAAGAGGCAGACATTTTGATTTCATTTACATCATTCCCATGCCAGGTGCACCTGCCGGCATTGCCGGTGCATCTTCTTTAATATTCGCAACAACGGACTCAGTTGTAAGAAGTGTAGACGCAACGCTTGTGGCATTCTGAAGCGCGCTTCTTGTTACTTTTGCCGGGTCGAGGATTCCGGCTTCTACCATATCCACATATTCTTCATTGTATGCGTCGAATCCGATTCCCACATTGCTTTCTTTTACTTTATTAATGATGACAGAACCTTCCAATCCTGCATTTGCAGTGATATGGAACAACGGCGCTTCCAATGCTTTCAGGATAATGTTCACACCTGTCTTCTCATCGCCTTCCAATTCCTCTGCAAGACGCGCAACCTGTTTGGAAGCATGGATATATGCAGAACCGCCACCTGCTACGATTCCTTCTTCCACAGCGGCTCTTGCTGCTGAAAGAGCGTCTTCCATACGAAGTTTTGCTTCTTTCATCTCCGTCTCTGTCGCTGCTCCGACGCGGATAACAGCTACTCCACCTGCAAGTTTTGCAAGTCTTTCCTGCAATTTTTCTCTGTCAAAATCAGATGTTGTCTCTTCAATCTGTGCTTTAATCTGTCCGACACGAGCCTCGATTGCCGCCTTTTCACCAAGACCATCCACGATAACTGTATTTTCTTTCTGTACTTTGACAGATTTTGCACGTCCAAGCATATCCAATGTTGTCTCTTTTAAGTCAAGTCCAAGTTCATCAGAAATCACCTGACCGCCTGTTAAAATTGCAATATCCTCTAACATTGCTTTTCTTCTGTCTCCATATCCAGGCGCTTTTACTGCAACCACATTGAATGTACCGCGAAGCTTATTTACGATTAATGTTGTAAGCGCTTCTCCTTCAATGTCTTCTGCAATAATTAAAAGTCTTGCTCCTGACTGCACAATCTGCTCTAAGAGCGGAAGTAAATCCTGAATATTGGAAATCTTCTTATCTGTAATCAGGATGTATGGGTCTTCTAAGTTTGCTTCCATCTTCTCCATATCTGTTGCCATGTAAGCAGAAATATATCCGCGGTCAAACTGCATACCTTCTACTAAATCCAACTCTGTCTTCATTGTCTTAGATTCTTCGATTGTGATGACGCCGTCGTTGGATACTTTTTCCATTGCGTCTGCAACCATCGCTCCAACTTCTGCGTCTCCTGCGGAAATAGAAGCAACATTGGCAATTCTTTCTTTGCTCTCTACTTTGCTGCTCATAGACGCGATTGCTTCTACTGCAAGGTCTGTCGCCTTCTTCATACCTTTTCTCAATACGATTGGGTTTGCTCCTGCAGCAAGGTTCTTGATTCCTTCATGTACCATAGCCTGTGCGAGAACAGTCGCTGTTGTCGTTCCGTCTCCCGCTACGTCGTTTGTCTTTGCCGCAACTTCTTTGATAAGCTGTGCGCCCATGTTCTCGAATGCGTCTTCCAATTCGATTTCTTTTGCAATCGTAACGCCGTCATTTGTAATAAGAGGCGCTCCGAATGATTTATCTAATACGACATTTCTTCCTTTTGGTCCTAATGTCACTCTGACTGTATTTGCTAACTGATTCACTCCTGATTCTAAAGCGGCTCTTGCTTCTGCACCGTATTTAATTTCCTTTGCCATGATTATCATCCTCCTGCGATTTGAAATTATTTAATAACTGCTAAAATATCATTTTGTCTTACAACAATGTATTCTTCGTCTTCAAGCTCCACTTCTGTTCCTGAATATTTGGAATAGATGACTTTATCTCCTACGGAAACTTGCATTACAACTTCTTTCCCATCTACATTTCCACCCGGTCCTACTGCCACAACTTCTGCCTGCTGCGGTTTTTCCTTTGTCTGTCCAGGTAAAACAATGCCTGATTTCGTAGTCTCTTCTGCTACTAACTGTTTTAATACAACTCTGTCTCCTAAAGGTACTAACTTCATTTTAATTCCTCCTTGAATGCTCTTTATGTTATTAGCACTCTATTTTATCGAGTGCTAAGTAGCCTCTGGTAATAAAATAGCACTATGCCTCTTCTTTGTCAACACAGTTTATATTTATTTTATAAAAACCCTTCTGCACCTGAAAGCAAAGAATTTCCCCCTCCTGATTGCAATATCTTTCGTACACCTTGCCTTCACATTTTAAGCCTTCCTGTCCCTGGTAAATCGTACATTCATAGATGCCGTCCAGAGAAACATTCTCAATTGCGCCTTCCTTCAACACCAAGTATA
The DNA here is from genome assembly GCA_905197485.1 of uncultured Lachnospiraceae bacterium. Classification (GTDB taxonomy): domain Bacteria; phylum Bacillota; class Clostridia; order Lachnospirales; family Lachnospiraceae; genus Faecalimonas. Next base: position 7,912 of record CAJJYZ010000001.1, read on the forward strand.
TGCTGTCGTTTTCCGCATCATACTTCAACATTTCACACAGATATGTAGTGTCATCATAAGCTTCTCCGTCCAAAATCACTTTTTTCATTTTAAGTTTTGCTTTTGTATGTTCCATAAATCGTCCTCATTTCACATAAAAGGGTATCAGCTTACTGATACCCCTTTTCATCTGTTTCACTATCGTGTCTTTTTAATTTTCTCTAATTCATCAAATACATAGTCATTCACGACTTTGATATATGTTCCTTTCATACCTGATGAACGCGATTCGATAACGCCGGCGCTCTCAAACTTGCGAAGCGCATTTACGATTACCGACCTTGTAATGCCTACCCTATCTGCAATCTTACTTGCCACGAGAATTCCTTCTGTTCCCTTTAATTCATCAAAAATATGAATAATTGCTTCCAATTCTGAGAATGACAATGTGCTCATCGCGGATTTTACAATCTGTTCTTTTCTCGTCTCTTCCGCGTTCTCTTCGTTGACCGAACGAAGCATCTCCAATCCTACAACCGTTGTCCCATATTCGCTCAGAATAATATCGTCAATCTCATATGTTTCATTCTGTTTGTAAATGAAGAGTGTTCCCAGTCTCTCTCCTGAATTGTTGATTGGCGTAATCATCGCCTGATATCCTTTTACCGCATCTGCAGAGAAGCCGAGGGTCTCGAGATTCACATTTTCTTTTGTAGATAAAATATTTAAGAGTCTCTCATTCAGCATCGGGTCAATATATGAGCCGAGTTCATCTTGAACAAGTTCCTTGATTGTATTCACATTCTCGCTCTCTCCAACTCCAAGAACCTTCCCTTTTTTGCTGATTACAAGCACTGTGGATTTCAAAATCTCTGTTAAAACTTCGCAAATATCGTTAAAGACTACCTTGCTAGAGTTGTTATTATGGAGTAACTTATTAATCTTCCTAGTTTTATCCAACAATTGCACACTCATATTTCTTCCTCCGTTTTCCGAAAATTATGAACTTTTACTACTCTATTATGTTATCATACAATTCGAAAGTAATCAATAAATTTTCGCGAAATTTTAATTTTTATTCACAATATAACCGCATTTCTCATCCGCACAGAGTAGTTTATTCCCTTTTTCGACCATATATCCTCCACACTGCGGACATTTTTCCTTGGAAGGCTTCTGCCATGACATAAAATCGCAATTCGGATTATCCTCACAGCCATAATATTTTCTTCCTTTTTTTGTTTTTCGGATTACAATATCTTTTCCGCATTTCGGGCATGGCACCCCTACTTTTTCCAGATACGGCTTTGTATTCCTGCACTCCGGGAAACCTGGACAGGCAAGGAATTTTCCATGAGGTCCGTATTTAATTACCATATTTCTTCCGCATTCCTCACAGATTACATCCGTTACCTCATCCTCGATTTTGACTGTTTCCAATTCCTTTTCCGCAGTTTCTACCGCTTCTTCCAAGTCCGGATAGAAGTTGCGGATAACGGATTTCCACTCTACGGCTCCTTCTTCGACCCGGTCTAACAATCCTTCCATATTTGCCGTAAAGTTCACATCTACAATGCTTGGGAACGACTTCTTCATCATATGATTGACCACTTCGCCAAGTTCTGTCAGGTACAAATTCTTCTGTTCCTTCGCCACATACCGGCGGCTGATAATCGTTGAAATCGTAGGCGCATATGTACTCGGACGCCCGATTCCAAGTTCTTCCAGCGTTTTTACGAGCGACGCTTCTGTATAATGTGCCGGCGGCTGTGTGAAATGTTGTTTTGTTTCCAGTTTTTCTTTTGTAAATACCGTATCCTTGTCAATGGCTTTTACAAGTACGTTGTTCTCTTCCTTCTCTTCATCGGATTCGATGTAGACTGAGCGGAAGCCTTCAAATACTACCTTGGAAGCAGACACATGGAAACGATAGTCTCCCGCTGCAATTTTTACAGATGTGGTCTCATACTTGGCCTGCTGCATTCTGCTCGCTACAAACCGCTTCCAAATAAGCTGATATAAGCGAAACTGGTCTCTCGTAAGAGAATCCTTTAACGATGCAGGAGTCCGGTTTACATCGGTCGGACGAATCGCTTCGTGGGCGTCTTGTATCTTCTTCCCATTTTCTTCTTTCTTCTTTCCTTCCGCAACGTAATTCTCACCATAGACTTTTGAAATATATTCTCTTACATTCCCTTCCGCTTCTTCCGATACTCGTGTGGAATCGGTACGGAGATAAGTGATAACACCCACCGTTCCATTTCCTTTGATGTCGATTCCTTCATACAATTGCTGTGCAATCCGCATCGTCTTCTGCGTCGCAAAATTCAGGGCTTTGGATGCTTCCTGCTGCAAAGTACTTGTCGTAAATGGCAACGGCGCCTTCTTCGTCCTTTCACTCTTTTTAATGTCTGCCACTTTATACTCTTTGTCTTCAATTTCCGCCATAATACGGTCGAGCTCTTCCTTGGAACCGATTGTTAATTTCCCTTTCTCTGTTCCGTAGAATTTTGCCGTCAGCGTTCTTTTCTCACCCTGCACTTTCAAAATCGCATCCATTGTCCAGTATTCTTCCGGGATAAATGCGTCGATTTCCTCTTCCCTGTCTGCAATGATACGAAGCGCAACTGACTGTACACGCCCCGCGCTGAGCCCTCTTTTCACTTTCGCCCACAAAAGCGGACTGATTCTATAACCTACAATACGGTCTAACGCACGTCTTGCCTGCTGTGCATCTACGAGATTCATATCAATCTCTCTCGCATCTTTGATTGCTGCTTTCACCGCGTTCTTCGTAATCTCGTTAAAGCTTACACGATACATCTTCTTTCCTTCCAGTTTCAAAGCTTTCACAAGATGCCATGCTATCGCTTCTCCCTCCCGGTCAGGGTCGGTTGCCAGATATATCTTATCTGCTTTTTTTACTTCTTTTCGTAAATTTGCAAGTATTTCTCCTTTTCCACGAATTGTAATATATTTCGGTTCAAAATCATTCTCTACGTCAATTCCAAACTGACTCTTCGGGAAATCCCTGACATGTCCCTGGGACGCCGCCACGACATAATTACTGCCCAAAAACTTTTTAATTGTCTTTACTTTCGCCGGTGATTCCACAATCACAAGATAACGTGCCATACTATACTCCTCCAAAACCAGCCTTTCTCACATAATAGTTTTTCGAGATTTCTTCTACATATCCTTTTAGCTGTAAAGAAATGAGCTGATTCATTAATTCTGAAATTTGCATATTGGTTTCTTCCATAATCTGGTTTACATTCTTTGGATACAAACCGAGACAACTATACACCATATTTTCTTGCGATTCAAGCATTATTTCATTTTTTCGCTCGTTTTCCATAGATTTCATACCGGAAACGCACAAATCTTCTAACAATTCTTCCGGTGAAATCAAAATTCCCGCCCCTTGCTTAATCAATTGATTGCATCCTCTGCTCAACTCACTGTTCACAGGTCCCGGAAGAGCATACACCTCTTTTCCGAGTTCCAACGCCTGGTCTGCCGTAATCAAGGAGCCGCTCTTTACTTTTGCTTCCATAACAAGCACCACATCTGCCAACGCGCTAATCAATCGATTTCTTGCGGGAAAATGTTGTGGAAGCGGAGAAACGCCCGGCGGCAGTTCCGAAAATACGCCTCCTCTCTCCTGCAAGTCCACATACAGACCGATATGCTCTTTCGGATAACAGACGTCTACTCCAGAGCCCAATACTGCATAAGAGCGTCCTCCTACGTTTAACGCGCCGCGATGTCCTGCTCCGTCCACGCCACGCGCCATCCCGCTTATCACGTCAATCCCCCTGCATGCAAGCGTTTCTCCAAACTCAATTGCCATCCGTTCCCCGTAAGGACTGCAGTGGCGCGCTCCTACAATCGCCACCTTCTTCGTGTGAGCCGGAATCTTCTTCCCCTTCAGATAGATGGCGTAAGGTGGACTCGTAAGATTGTCAAATTTCCTTGGATAATCCGGATGAAAATACGGCAGGAATGTTATCCTTCCTTGTAACAGTTTTTCATATTCTTTTTCCAGTTCCCAATGTCTTTTGGAATCCAAAATTATGTCTGCATCTTCCGGCTTCTCCAGATGCTTTTTTAGCTCTGTTTCTTCTATATTATAGATATCTTTTGCAGATGCCATCTGTTCCCGCAGGCTTCGTTTCGTCCTGTCTTTTATTTTTCTGATACACGCAAACCAATACTCATATTTCCACAATTCTTCGTCCATTTATCTTCCTCTCTTTTCTTCCATCGCACGATACGCAACTGCTTCTCTCAAGTGTTCCAATGCAATCGCTTCTTTTTCTTCTAAATCTGCAATTGTCCTTGCTACTTTTAATACTTTATGGTACGTACGAACCGTTAATGACAATTTGTCGAAAATCTGCCTCATAAATGTATGCTCCGTTCTTCCAAGCACACAAAATTTTTCGACTTCCGACGGCGTAAGAGACGCATTCGTCTTTCGGCTTCCATATCTTTCATACTGTCTTTCCCTTGCAGTACAGACTCTCTTACGAATCTCCTTTGAAGATTCTTCTTCGACTTCCCCGCACAGTTCCTCATATTCGACTTTAGCCGCCTCCACACACAAGTCTATTCGGTCCAAAAACGGTCCGGAAATATGACTCAAGTATTGTCTTACCTGAAGCGGAGTGCAAATACATCGGTTCGCATCCGGATAGTATCCGCAAGGACAAGGATTCATAGCCGCAACAAGCATAAAGTCTGCAGGAAACTGGTAGACTCCCGTTTTCCTTGTGAGGCGGATGCATCCTTCCTCCATCGGTTGTCTTAAGACATCCAAAACCTGTCTCGGGAACTCCGGCAGCTCATCCAAAAATAATACCCCATGATTCGCCATACTAATCTCCCCCGGCCCCGGAATCATTCCTCCACCGATTAATGCAGCCCGCGTCGCCGTATGATGCGGACTTCGAAACGGCGGAGTCAAAATCAACGGCTGTTCCTCATCCGTCAATCCCAAAATACTGTAAACCTTCGTCACCTCAATACTCTCATCCTCGGATAAAAGAGGAAAAATCGTCGGAATACGCTTTGCAATCATGGTCTTTCCTGCTCCCGGCGGCCCGACAAACAAAAGATTATGGTTTCCCGCCACCGCGATTTCTGCCGCCCTTTTCAGAAGCGCCTGCCCCTTAATCTCTGAAAAATCTAATTTTTCCTCTTCTCTTTTTCGTCCTCCCTTATTGGGTTTCCATTCCGGCACCTTATCTTCTTTCAAAAATCCGCACAATTCTTTCAACGATTCGACCGGCCAGATACGAATCCCCTCCATAATTCCGGCTTCATTCGCATTGCTGCGCGGAACGACGCATATCCGGCACCCCTTGTTCTTCGCTTCGATAACAATGGGAAGAATCCCCGGTACTTTTCTGATACTGCCATCCAGCCCCAATTCCCCGACAAACAACATTCCCCGTATCTTTTCTCCTTCAATATAGCCAAGCGATGTCAAAATCGCTATCGCAATTGGCAAATCAAATGATGCCCCTCTTTTTCTCACATTCGCCGGGGATAAATTGACAACAATTTTTTTCGCCGGAATCGTAAACTCTGCGTTTCGGATTGCCGTCCTCACTCTTTCGGACGCTTCTTTCACTTCCGACGATAAATAACCTACCATATGAAAGACAGGCAATCCATTACTGATATCCGCTTCCACATGGACAAATTTTACTTCCAGACCATGAATGGATGCGGATAATACTGTACTATACATCTACAGCACTCCTTTCCTATATTCTTTTTCTCTTACTTTGTGATAACTTGGCAGACTTGCCAGATTCATAAAAAAGCAGAACGCTTCCTGAATTGCTATAACTATAGCATGGTTTTCCCAAATTTACAAGCAAAAGAGAACAGAATTCTTTCCTTTTTCTGCCCTCTTTTTACTCAATCAAAAAAAGCTCTCAGTTTTTCGATTGCACTCTTTTCAATTCTGGATACATAGGAGCGGGAAATTCCAATCTGTTCGGCAATCTCCCTCTGCGTGTATTCTTCTCCATGATAGAGTCCGTACCGCATTTTCAATACCAGACGCTCTCTCGGAGATAACTCGGATGCCACTTTCTCATAAAGCACCGCAATGTCGTCTTTCAACGCAATTTTTGTCTGCGCATCCTCTTCCTGTGTCTCGATGATATCAAAAAGCTGTATCTCATTTCCTTCTTTATCCGTTCCAATCGGTTCATAAAGCGATACTTCTTTGGACGTTTTTTTCTTTCCTCTCAACATCATTAAAATCTCATTTGCAACCCGCTCGTTGTGGCTTCGTTTTTTCATCTGTTTGACCGACTAGATATAAGTGTACGTGAGTACCGTCCCATACAACTTTATCGACCAGTATTCTTAGAGTTGTCCGTTTCTCTTCTATCGACATCATATCAAAAGAATCTGAAAAAGAAGATAATTTCTCAATCAGTACGTCAAAGTTGGCAAGCAATATATTTTGATTTTGTAAAAGTTCATTTAATGTATGAATCTGCTTTTTAATCTTCATTTTTTCTTCATGCAAGTTATTTATTTGCTTATTGATATGAGAGAAAGCAGGAGTATTATCTGCCTCGGACAGAGCAAGTACAAGATTTTCTATTTTTCTGTCAGTATCATGGAGTACTTTCTGTAAGTGGTCTAATTCAGTAGTCTTTGATACTTCTTTTGACAGTAATTGTTTTTTCGCATATTTTAACTGTTCGTGGAATTTATCGACATCTTCTCCTTTGGCAATTTCTTTTATTTTATCACATACCATTTTGTCAAGTAGATTTCCGTCTGGGCGGTTCATGTTACAAAGTTGTCCATGTGATTTTTCTTTTGTTTCACAAAGATAAGAAAAGCGTTTGTTACCGTTTTCGTCCAGACTTCGATTCGCTTTTGGTCGCATATAACTTCCACAGTCGGCACAAATTAAAATACCGGATAATAAGGCAGTATTATCTTTTGGTTTACGATAACTTTTAGATTTGTTTTGTTCTAAAAGTTCTTGTACCTGTAACCATTCTTTTCCTGTCAATAATGGTTTATGTTTTCCTATTGCAACAATCCATTCAGAATAATTGTGTTGTTTATGCGGAATTTCGCTTGCCTGATTAGATTTGTTATATACCATCAATCCATGAGTTCCGTTAAACTCTGATGATTCATTGAAAATTAGTGTTCCTATCTCATTAAAATAACAAAGAGTATCTTCGTCAGCAGCAGCATAGACAGGATTTTTTAAAATGTCACGTATTCCAGTTCGAGAAAAATTTTTTCCATTTCTTGTTTTATAGTGATAATTAAGCAAATATGTTTCCACTTTCGTAAGAGAGCGAAATTCTAAAAATTTATCAAAAATCAAACGAGCGAGAGAAAAGTTATCGGAATCTGTTTTCAGTCGGTAAGCAGTACGGATTTTTCCCTCAATGTCAACGGAAGTTTTTGATGTGCTTATGTAGCCAAGCGGAGTTGTTCCTCCAAGCCACCGTCCTGTTTTAGCAAGAGCCAGCATATTATCTCTGATACGTTCTGCTATCGTATCTCTTTCTAACTGAGCAAATGCGGAGGAAATAGAAAGCATGGCTCTTCCAAGAGGAGTTGTAGTGTCAAAGTTTTCTGTTACAGAAATAAAATTGATGTCCAATCGTTCTAATTCCTGATAGAGAAGAGCAAAATCAATCGTGTTACGGCTGATACGGTCTAAGCGATAGCAGACAATCATACTGATTTCATGGTTTCGACAGGCTCCCAGCATTTGTTGAAATTGTGGTCGCTTTGTGTTTTTGCCAGAGAAACCCTCATCTTCATAAACGACAATCTGATTCATATCGGTTATTTGGTATTTATAAGCAATGTGTTTTTTACATTCTTCAATCTGGTTTCCAATACTTTCACCTTTACCTGTGAATTTTGACTTACGAGAGTAGATAGCAATTTTTCCGTTTATCTGTGTTTTCATATCGGACCTTCTTTCATTTCTTTTTCAAAGTTAAGTATAAATGTGATTTTGTAGGATTGCAAAAAGAATTTGATAAAAACATTGATAGTATATGAAAAAACGAGTATAATTATATCAAGAAAATGATATGAAAGGGTGAAGAAAATGATTATCAAGGCTTCAGCAACATTACGAAACGATTATTCTACTATTTCCAATCTTGCAAGGTCAACGAGTGAACCGATTTATATAACAAAAAATGGCGAAGGTGACGGAGTATTTATGAATATTGATGCCTTTGAGAAAAGGGAACAGGCATTGGAACTTCGTGCGAAAATCATGCAGGCAGAAGAAGAACGATTAAACGGAGCAAAGACAAGAAGTATCTCCGAAGCAAGAAAGGAATTGAGAGAACGTGCAGGAACAATATAAAGTTGAGATTCTTCCTACCGCATGGGAAGATTTGAAAAGTATTGAGGATTATTATTTACTTCAATTCGGTGTGGAATCTGCGATGAAAGTGACGGATCAGATATTGAATAGTATTGAACGTTTGGAGTTATACCCGGATTCTGGTTCGCTTACACCTGATAAATGGTTGAACCGAAAGGGGTATCGTATGGTCATATCGGAAAGGTATGTTTCTATCTATCGACTGATAGAAAAAACAGTTTATGTGTATCATATTGCGGATACACAGACAGAGTACACAAAATTGTTTTCGTAAATGAAATTGAATAAGAATTTTAAGCAGAAGAACTGCCCGTCATTGAAAGGTTGATGATAGGCAGTTCTTTTACTTATTTGCGATTTTAAGAACGTGGGTAAGGTTTCTTTTCATCTGTTAATTCAGCTAGATAGTCCATACTTGTATCTAAAGCAAGTGCTATTTTTCTGCATTGCTCAAATGTATAGTATCGTTTTCCGTTTTCAATTTTAGAATAATCACTTTGGTCTATCCCAGTTAGGTGTTGCATTTTAATCTGTGTGTAACCCCGTTCTTTTCGTAAATCTTTTAATCGAGAAATAAAAATCACCCTCTTTTTCTAAAATGTTATCAATTAGTTTAATTATGGCAGTATGACCTATTGACTATTAGGGTGTATTTGACCTAAAATAAAAAGAAAAGAATTTTATAGAAGGAGGAAGTTATATGAAAGTGTGGGGAATTGGTGCATATTTTCCAGAGAAAGAAGGAGATATTACAAAGGAGTGTTTAAAAGAAAATGCTGTGGTAATTGGTTTTAAAGAAGAAGAAAAGCAAAAATACTATGAGTTGTTTCGTTCTATTGAAATAGGTGATTTTATATTTATAAAGACACGATTTATGCCAACTCAAGATTTAAAAGTAAAAGCGATTGGTGTGGTGGTAGATAATCAAATACGAACGATTCCTGAATTGTATAATGCAAAAGGAATAAAAGTTCGGTGGATAGAAGATTTTAGTGATATTCCTAGAAAAATCCAAAAAGAAAATGAGCATGACGGAGATACAAGAACCATTTATCAAGAAATGAATGAGAATGTAATAAAGCAGATTATGAGTTTACTATAAGATTGGAGAGAAAGGTAATGAGAAAAAGAGTAAATATTATTCTATTACTTATTTGCATGAGTATAAGTATGTGTGCTTGCGGAAATAAACAGGAAAAAGTGCAGAAAGACTCAACTCAAATGGTGAGAGAGGATAAAAAAGAAGAAAATAGTGGGAAGAAAAAGAAACTGAAAGAAATTCTTGAAAAGGGAGAGAAAGACGCAGAAACAATAGATTTCCAAGGATTTTTAACGGCTTTTCAGAACTTATCTGTTTTTGATACACCAGAGGCATTTTTTACAAATACAGAAGAAATGGAGAAGTTTTTCTACAATACGGCTTTAGTCGAAAATACAAAATATAAGATTGTAGAACAAGGTTTTCTGGAACAAGGATTTTCCAAGGAAACCAGTAAAGAACGCTATGAACTATTAAAGCAGTTATCGGAAACGGCTCGTAAAATGACAGAAGAAGTATATTTAGGCAAATCTGTATACAATGATAGTGATGAAAAATTTGTAAATAAGTATGCTGAATTTCAAAAAGAAATGCAGGATAAAATTGCAGAATTAAATTCTGAGAATAAAGGCGATTATGATGAAACAGCGGAAACGTTGCAATTAGGAGAAACAGAAAGGGGCGGATTGGTTGTTTCCACTTACAAGAAATTTAATTCTCTTGATACAGGAATGAAGTGGAGTACAGTAGAAGAAATTCCACATGATGACATTCAATTACCACCGCTGACAAATTCGGAAATGGTTTATGGGGACTATTTTGAAAAATTTAGAACGATAGCAAATTATATATTGTACGAAGATGAGTCTGTAAAAGACTCTGGCTTTACATTTTTGACAGAATTGAAGTTAGTGTATGATGTTGATGAGAACAATCGGCTTATACAAGGAAGTCCGGAAATGATTTTGAATTTGAAGTATTTTAATAACCAAGTAGATATACAGGATATGAGAATGTACTTTAATAGCGATGAAGAGTTGTCTGATTATTATTTAGATGCAATGGTTAAATGTATGCAAGTCCTGTATAATGATTTTGGAATTACAGAAGAAATGAGAATGAATTTGTCAGAACTGATTAAAGAATCATTATCAGGCAAGAGTTCAAAATCGTTTTGTTATGTAGCAGAAAATAATGAACATATGATAATTGCTCATGGAGATACGATTATTTTCAGATAAGTATAAAAGTTTATAGGTAAGGGAGATTTCAGAAATGAGATCTCTCTTTTCTTTTATAAGAAAAAGACTTGATTATTAGGAAAACAACAGACGAAAATATGAACAAATTGTAAACAATAAATTTTCGAGGAGGCGTAACCACTCCATTTACGAGTTAGAGAGGAACAGAAAAATTTCTGTACCACATTCAAAGGAGGGTTATGCTATGACCGAAAAAATAAACAATAGCAGTAATACATATGTAAGAAAGGTAGACAAGGTTAAGATAACTTCGGCGGATAATATTACGGTATGTATTACCAATCACATTATTGATGTGACAGTAACAAGAAAATGGAACACCAAAGGATTTTCAGACATTGTAAAGATTGACAAAGACCATTATGTTGTGAAAAGTACAGGGGAGATAAAGGAATATGCTCATGTAGAAAAGTCACAAGAAATGATTGCCAATAACAGAAGAAAGAGCATGAATAAGAAATTTTCCTATCTCAGGCAGTACATTAACATGAATTTTAAGGGAGAGGATTGGGAAAGACATATTACCCTTACTTATGCAGAGCCGACAGAGGATATGGTGAAATGTAAAAATGACTTCAAGAAGTTTTGGAAACGATTTCTATATCGCTATGGAGAAATGGAGTATATTGCAATATTTGAGCCACATCAAAAAGGAACGTGGCATATTCATGTGTTAGTGAAAAATAATTCCGTTCAGAGATTAAAATTATCAAAGAATGAAGTTGAGAAAATATGGGGAAATGGTTATATCAGAATTTCAGATTTTAGAAATCATAATGATATAGGCTTGTACTTTTGCAATTTGTTGGGAGAAGATATTTCCAAAGATAAAAAGAAAAAATCTTCACGATTAGAATACTATCCTCTCCATGCCAAGATTTATACTTCTTCAAAAGGATTAGCAAAGCCGACTCTCTTACATATAGATGATGAAGAACTAAAAGAAATTGTAGGGAACAGAAAGCCTTGTTTTGAGCAGGGATATTCTATAAGAATGTGTGATACAGACCACGAGGTAAATCGAATTGGTCGTATCACTTACAACGATAAGGTCAATCCGTACAACGAATAAGTAAATTGTAACTTTGATTCTTAAATTGTAAGACTTGCCAGAGAGGAGAATTTCAATATGGAGATATTACAATTAAGAATACTTAGTTATGAGGAAGTGGAAAAAGACGTTACGTCGATATTTACAAAAGTGAATGAATTATGGAAAACATTAGAAGAAACGGGATTTATGAATCCAAGGCGTACGTTTTACTTTCAGAAAATGTTGGAAGAATTAGAAAAAACGATGAAAGATGTAGAACTAGAAAAAGAACAGTCAAGATAATTGAACTTCAATCATAAGATGAAAAGAATATGTAAGAGAGGTAGGCGTATGGAGATTATTGTACATTATCCGGAGGATAATCAGAATCTCAATACCTTAGGTGAGCAGATTGCTACACTACATGGGGAATTTATATATTCCTACCTTAACAGACTTGATTTGTCAACGGAAGAAAAAGTTGCAATCATAGAGGGCGTTGAGAAGATGATAAAATAGGGAAAGGGGCAGTCACAGGAACGTGGCTGCCTTTTCCACAGGGAAGAAACTTCTTTTTTACCTCTGACAGACTGTAATAGCCACTTAGGAGCCTTTGAGAACTTTTTTCTAAGCCCCTTTGGAGAAACAAGAAAACGCAAGGAGAGGACAAGCAGAAACTTTCTCCCGAAGTACCGCTAATAACCAAGCCTTATTATAGAAGAAACTCATTCGAGAATTTTTTGGATAAAGAGAGCCTCATAAGTCGGTCTTGTCATGCGGTGAAATTCTTTTTCCCAAAGCCGAACGGTTGTCCGATTGACTCCTAATTTGTCTGCCATTTCCTGTTGGGTTAAATGTAAATTTTTCCGATATTGCAGTACCCTGTTTCCTTGTCCGTTGTAGAGAAAAAGATGATAGTCGTCCATAAGGTCGATAACGGGTATGTTGTAGAGTGTAGCAAGTTTTTCTAATATAGAAAGTGGGCAGTATTCATAGGCTACTTCTTCGTAGTGACCGTAATTTGTTCTGTCCATGCCGAGATATTTTGCTACGTCTTTTGCGTACATACAGTTTTTATGGCGGAAATACCGTATCTTTTGAGAAGTTTTCTCTAAACAATCGGGAGAAAAATATACAAGAAGATATTTTTCATGTGCGGGTAGCCATGAGGGGATTTTGAAAGGAAAGGTAAGGATATATTGGACTTTATAAGTCAGTCTGCCATGCTCCTCTCGATAAAGTAGTGAAAGTTGTTTGGAAAACTGGCGATAGACGTTCCATGAAGAAAAAGATGTGTCCTTTACCTCTTTTTTCACGAGTGAAGCCAAAGCGGTGGGGTCGCTTTTTCAATACATCTGGCAGCATATGTGGCAAGACGGTTGCCCTTTCCTGTATTAAACGTAACGACAGCCTTGATAAGCCCTATTGTTCCGATAGAGAGAAGGTCCTCCGGGTCCTCCTCGAGATGCTGATATTTTTTGACAACATGCGCTACAAGCCTCAAATTGCGTTCAATCAGGATATGCTTCGCTTCAAGGTCGCCCTCTGTATATTTTTGCAGATAATATCGCTCTTCAGATGCAGTGAGTGGTTTTGGAAATGACTTCAAGAATGGCACCTCTTAGCATATTTAATTATAGTCTATGTAAGGACAATATGATTTGTGCTTTTCCACCAGGAGAGAATTTCTTAATTCCACGAAAAACAGAGCATGCCGTCTTGTGTTACAGCACGCTCTGTCTCATTGTTATTCTTGTCTTCTTAAAATATCGTATTTGTCTGCTTTTACTCCCAAATCTACATAGAGAATCTGTTTCGGGTGTGGCGCGCTTTCCTGCTCCTCTCCCTCTTCTGTCAGAATCCGTTTTACCGTCACTTCCACATTCTCTCCATTTGGTTTCATAATCTCAATCTTTTCTCCTACGGAGAATTTATTCCTCTGCTCGATTCGGTAAGTTCCATCTCGCTCTTCTCCGATGATACCGAGATACGTATATTCCTTGACATAAGTATTACTGTCATAAATCTGGGATTCATCACTCGGCTTTCCGAAGAAGAATCCTGTTGTAAACTGTCTGTATGTACAGTTAGAAATCTGTTCCAGGTACCATGGCATATTTTTCTCATAGAGCGCCGGGTCTTTCTGGTAATCGTCGATTGCCTTTCGATATGTTCTCGCAACGGTCGCCACATAGAGCGCCGTCTTCATGCGGCCTTCAATTTTCAGGCTGTCGATTCCCGCATTCAAAATCTCCGGGATATGCTCAATCATGCACAAATCCTTCGAGTTGAAAATATAGGTTCCCCTTTCATTCTCATAAACCGGCATATATTCCCCCGGTCTTGTCTCCTCTACCACCGCATATTTCCAACGGCATGGATGGGTACAAGCTCCTCGATTCGCATCTCTCCCTGTAAAATAATTGCTCAAAAGGCATCTTCCGGAGTAGGACATGCACATGGCTCCATGAATGAATGTTTCAATTTCCAAATCTTCCGGAATGTGAGCCCTGATTTCTTTGATTTCCTCCAAAGAGAGTTCCCTGGCAGAAACGACTCTTGTCGCTCCCAGCTTATGCCAAAAATTAAACGTCTCATAATTGGTATTATTTGCCTGTGTACTAATATGTCTTTCAATATGCGGGCATTCCTCCCCCGCCAGAACAAACATGCCCGGGTCTGCAATAATCAACGCGTCCGGATTGAGTTCTCCTAACTCACGAAAATATTCTCTTGCTCCGTCCAAATCGCTGTTATGCGCCAGAATGTTAGCAGTAACATATACTTTCACCCCGTATTCGTGGGCAAAACGGATTCCTTCTGCCATATCTTCCTTGGAGAAATTCTTCGCCTTTGCGCGAAGTCCAAATGCCTCTCCGCCGATATAAACCGCGTCCGCCCCAAAAATCACCGCTGTTTTTAACACTTCCAGGCTGCTTGCCGGAATTAATAGTTCCGGGTGTCTCGCCATATCTTTAGCCTCCTATTTTCTTACGCTGACCGCAACCCCGTCTCCAAGAGGGATAATCGAAGTCAGCAGTCTTTCCTCATGTTTCAATGCATATAAATATTCACGCATACGGCTGTGAATGGTTCGGTTTCTTCTCTCCACCGCAAAACGGGATTCGATAATGTCCCCGTCTTGCAATACATTATCAGAGACAAGAATGCCTCCCTGATTCAGAAGCCGAATCACTTCCGGCATATAATAAATATACTGTGCTTTCGCCGCATCCATAAAAATAAAGTCAAAGGATTCCTCAAGCCCTTTTAGGATTTCCAACGCATCTCCTTCCAAAAGCGTTATCTGATGCTCTTTTCCGGCACGTTTAAAGTTCTCCCTGGCAATCGGAATTCTTTTCTCGTATTTCTCAATCGTCGTAATCTGACAGTCCTCCGGCGCATATTCGCTCATTAAAAGAGCCGAAAAGCCTACAGCTGTCCCTACTTCAAGAATCTTCTTCGGTTTCTGAATAGAAAGCAGAACTTTTAAAAAGCTCTGCATTTCTTTTCTTATAATCGGCACAAACGTATCCAGCGCCTCTTTTTCAATCGTTTCCAATATCTCGCTGTTCTCCGTCTCCAACGAGTGGATAAATGTTACCATACGTTCATCTACAATCATACCAGTTTCCTTCTATACGTCCATGATGATTGGGAGAATCATCGGTCTTCTCTTCGTTCGTTTCCAGATAAACTCATTCATCGTATCACGAATCACAAGCTTAATCTTACTCCAATCTGCATTCCGATTCTGGCTCAGGCAATTGTCAAGCGCTTCAGAGAGCACCTGTCTTGCCTCCTCCATCAATCCTTCCGACTCCCGGACATACACGAATCCTCTGGATACGATATCCGGTCCGGCAAGAAGCTGATTTGTCCGCTTCTCTAACGTAAGCACTACAATCAGAATTCCGTCTTCCGCCAGATGCTGACGGTCACGAAGCACGATATTGCCGACGTCTCCTACACCGAGTCCGTCAACAAGGATACCTCCTGTGTGTACCTTATCTACGATTTCCGCGCTCTCGTTATCCAGCGCAAGCACATCACCGGACTGAAGAATGTAGATATTCTCTTTCGGCACTCCCAGACTCTCCGCAATCTTCGCATTCGCACGTAAATGACGATATTCGCCATGCACCGGAATCGCATATTTCGGTTTTACAAGTGAATATATCAACTTAATCTCTTCCTGACAGGCATGTCCAGATACATGGGTATCCTGGAAAATGACAGTTGCGCCCTTCTGTGACAGTTCATTAATCACGCGGGATACCGCTTTCTCATTTCCCGGAATCGGGCTGGAACTGAAAATCACCGTATCGCCAGGCTTAATGCTGACCTTCTTATGAATATCCGCAGCCATGCGGGAAAGGGCTGCCATAGACTCACCCTGGCTTCCCGTTGTAATGAGTACCGTTTTCTCGTCCGGATAATTCCGAAGCTGGTCAATCGTAATCAGCGTCTTATCCGGAATATCCAGATAACCAAGTTCGGAAGCTGTATCTATGATACTGACCATGCTCCGTCCTTCTACTACTACTTTCCGGTCATATTTATATGCGGAATTGATAATCTGCTGTACGCGGTCCACATTCGATGCAAATGTGGCGATAATAATTCTGGAATTCTTATGTTCCGCAAAAATCTGGTCGAACGTCTTTCCTACGGTACGCTCCGACATTGTAAATCCCGGACGTTCTGCGTTCGTGCTGTCCGACATCAGAGCCAGTACCCCTTTCTTACCAATCTCTGCAAATCTCTGCAAATCAATGGCATCTCCGAATACCGGCGTATAATCTACCTTGAAGTCCCCTGTGTGAACAACGATTCCTGCCGGTGAGTAGATGGCAAGCGCAGAAGCGTCCGCAATACTATGGTTCGTCTTGATAAACTCAATCCGGAACTGTCCCAGATTGATGGATTGTCCATGTCTGACTACTTTTCTTCTTGTGCTTCTCAAAAGATTATGCTCTTTTAATTTATTCTCAATGATTCCCATCGTCAGTTTTGTCGCATATACCGGAAGGTTGATGTCTTTTAAAATATAGGACAATGCTCCGATATGGTCCTCGTGTCCATGAGTAATGACAAATCCTTTTAATTTCTCTACATTATCCTTCAGATAAGACACATCCGGAATGACAAGGTCAATTCCGAGCATATCGTCCTCCGGGAATGCAAGACCGCAGTCCACCACAATAATACTGTCTTCATATTCAAAGGCAGTAATGTTCATTCCAATCTGTTCTAATCCGCCCAATGGAATGATTCTCAATTTTGAAGTTTTTTCTTTTTTCAACCTAATACCTCCATTACTTTATGTATGCTCCGCACATTCTTTTCTATTCTGCACACAGTCCTTGCATCGGCCATAAAACTTCAACTCGTGGTCCCATACCTGGAATCCTGTTTTCTCCCAAATCTGCCTTTCCAGTTCATCCAGCAGGTCTTCCTCAAAGGAAACTATCTTCCCACAGGATTCGCAAATCAAATGATGATGGTAATGTCCCTTCTCTCCCGAAAACTGACGTCCAATCTCGTACCTTACGCATCCATCGTTCAATTCTATGCGGTCCACAAGCTGCATTTCAAGCAAAAGCTGTACTGTTCTGTATACAGTTGCAATTCCTATCTCAGGAAATTCTTTTCTCACTAAATGATAAATATCTTCGGTTGTCATATGTCTGTCTTCCTGCTCTTCTAAAGCTTCCAGAACAGCCAAACGCTGCTTCGTCACTTTTAATCCCTTTTCCTTCAGCATTCTGATAAACGCTTCTCTATCTACAGACATACTCCACTCCTCATACTGCACGTTACGTTACATTTCGATTTCTATATCTTCTAATAATTCTCCAAACACTTTGGATACTGCCGCAAGTTCTACGTCATCTTCTACTACTTCATACACACTTTCTTTCTCTTCCGGCTTGCTTGTATCCTTTAAAATCATACATTCTCCGTCCTCATCCTCCGAGTCGGTCACTAAAATATAAGAGACCCCGTTAATCTTCGTCTCTTCCAACACAAAAAAATCTACGGATTCTTCTCCGTCGTCAAACATAAATTTTATCTTTTCCATACCGCACCTCACGTATTATTCTATTCTATCCCTGCTTTGATAGATGGAATCCAAATACCCCTGTAAAATAAAAACTGCCGCAATTTTATCTACATACTTCTTACGGTCCTCTCTTCTTACATTACTCTCGATTAAGACTCTCTCCGCCGCCGTTGTCGTCAGGCGCTCATCCCACAAGACAACTTCAAGCCCCGTTCGGCGTTCCAGTTTTTCCTTTAATTCCAAAGATTTCTCCGCACGTTCACCGATATCATTATTCATATGCTTCGGAAATCCGAGAACAATCTTCTCTACCTCATATTCCTTCGCAAGTTCCTCAATACGGGCTAATGTCTGGCGAAGCTTGTTCTCTTCCTTCCTGCAAATCGTTTCTATTCCCTGAGCTGTAAGACCGAGCGGGTCGCTGATTGCAACCCCCACAGTCTTAGAGCCATAATCTAATCCCATAATTCTCATATGATTATTCCCACGAAAAATGCTCAATATACGTCTTAAGCATCTCTTCTACCAATTCATCGCGTTCCATCTTCATAATCAAGCTTCTTGCCCCCATATAGCTTGTAATATACGTCGGGTCACCGGACATAATATATCCTACAATCTGGTTGACCGGATTATACCCCTTCTCACGCAAAGCCTGATATACGATTTCGAGAATATCTTTCGCCTGAATCTGAGGGGCCGACTCAACGCGGAAAAATTGTGTATTATTTAAGTCTTTCATTTCATCACGTCCTTTAATTTAATCTCACTTGTTATTCTAATATAATTAGTCAAAAAATTCAATCCGATAGTGATGAATTTTAGTGAATAATTTGTAAAGGACTTGTTAATTCCACATCTGCCAACTGATTCTGCAGCTTCTTGTCAGATTCAATCGCAATCTTCATATACTCCTTCGTGTGTCCCGTCTGCAGGCGTTTTCCGTCTCTTTCCATCTCCTCTTCCATCAGGACTTCCACCGTTTCCCCGAGATAATAAGATTCAAATTCCCGCTGTTTTTGTTCATTCAACGCCAGAAGCACATTACTTCTTGCAGTTTTTATCTGCTCCGGTACCTGATGTTCCATGACAGCCGCCTTCGTTCCTTCTCTTCTGGAATATTTGAAAATATGCGTCTCATAAAAGTTTACTTTATCCACGAACGCCCTGGATTCCTCAAACTCTTCTTCTGTCTCTCCCGGGAATCCGACAATCACATCCGTCGTAAGAGCCGGGTGTTCAAAATAGGTTCGCAGGAGTTCGCATTTTTCATAGTATTCCTCCGCCGTATATCTGCGGTTCATTCTCTTAAGCGTGGCGTTGCATCCGCTCTGCAGCGACAGATGGAAATGCGGACACATCTTCTCCAGGCCGGAAATGGTTTTCACAAACTCTTCCGTAATGATACGCGGTTCCAGGGAACCGAGACGGATTCTCTTCAGCCCTTCAATCTCATGTACGGTGAGAATCAGAGAAAGCAAATCTTCTTTCTCTTCTTGAAAATCCACCCCGTAAGAACTCAGATGAATTCCGGTCAGCACAACTTCCTGATATCCGTTTCTCACCAAGTCTTTTACTTCTTCCACTACGCTGTCTTTGCTTCTGCTTCTTACGCGCCCTCTCGCATATGGAATAATACAATAGGAACAGAACTGATTGCACCCATCCTGCACTTTCAGATATGCTCTCGTATGCTCCGCCGTCTTGCTCAGATGAAGCTCTTCGTACTCCTTCGTATGATTGATATCAATGACATCCTTCGTCACTCCACGCTTCTTCGCTTCGTATTCTTCCAGAATGGTTACGATATCCTGTTTCCTGTTATTCCCGATAACGATGTCAATGCTGTCATCCAGAACGTCTTCCTCGTTCTTCGTCTGCACATAGCATCCTGCGGCAACCACAACCGCATCCGGATTCATTTTTCTGGCGCGGTGAAGCATCTGACGCGACTTCCGGTCCGCCATATTGGTCACAGTACAAGTGTTGATGATATAGACATCTGCGCCTTCCTTAAACGGTACAATCTCATATCCCGCCTTTTCCAGTAACTCCTGCATCGCCTCTGTCTCATAAGCATTGACTTTGCACCCCAAATTATGTAATGCTGCTTTTTTCACGTTTCCACCTCTTTTGCCTTTCTTTTGTCATTCTTTCAATTTCTATCTATCTTCGCCCGTTTGTTTCTTGACATTTCTTACCATAGAATTTAATATAGTATTGAGAATCAAATATAAAGGAGGTATTCCAATGAAAACAGTAGAAATTTCTTTAAATTCGATTGATAAAGTAAAATCTTTCGTAAATGAAATTACTAAATTTGATTATGATTTTGATTTAGTATCTGGTCGTTATGTAATTGACGCTAAATCTATCATGGGTATTTTCAGTTTAGATTTATCAAAACCGATTACTTTAAACATTCACGCTGAGAATGATGTTGAAGATATTCTTGATGTATTAAAACCATACATTGTAGCTTAGTAGTATATCAAAAATAGATTGCGCGAACGCGCAATCTATTTTTAGTTTTAAGGTTTTACAACAATTCTTTCCACCGAATTTACCGCTTCTTCGAATAACTCGTCAATCTTTTCCGCAAGATTTTCCTCAGAGCGTCTGATAATATTGATATTCGGTTTTGTTACCGGATGTTTTGCAACGAAAATCGTACAGCAATCTTCAAACGGAAGAATCGATGTCTCATATGTGTTGATTTTCTCTGCAATCTCCACGATTTCCTGCTTATCGAATCCGATGACCGGACGATAAACCGGAAGCGTGCACACATCGTTTGTCGCCGCAAGGCTCTGCATCGTCTGGCTTGCCACCTGTCCGATACTTTCCCCGGTAATCAATCCAAGACATCCGCTCTCCTTTGCAAAGTGTTCCGCAATCTTCATCATGTAACGGCGCATAATGATTGTCAGTTCGTCGTGCGGACACTTGTCATAAATATAGAGCTGAATATCTGTAAAGTTTACGATATTCAATGTGATTGGTCCGGAATACTTGGACACCAGTTTTGCAAGGTCGATGACCTTCTGTTTTGCTCTCTCGCTCGTATATGGCGGCGCATGGAAGTATGTCGCTTCCAATCCGACTCCTCGTTTCGCAATCATATATCCCGCAACCGGACTGTCGATTCCTCCGGACAGAAGCAGCATTGCCTTTCCATTCGTTCCTACCGGCATTCCTCCCGGTCCCGGAATAATCTCTGAATAGATGTAAATCTCATCCCGCACTTCAATATGAAGCATCACGTCCGGATTGTGTACGTCTACGCGAATCTCCGGAAACGCATTAAGAATCGCCTCTCCGACTTCACAGTTAATCTCCATGGAAGTCTTCGGATAGTTCTTCCTTCCACGTCTCGCTTCTACTTTGAATGTGATTTCTTTATTCGGATACATATCCTCCATGTAGCGAACCACAGTCTTCTTTAACTCTTCAAATCCTTCGTCCGGCACATGGACAACCGGACAGATTCCGACAATACCGAACACTCTTTTCAGAGCTTCTACCGTCTCTTCATAGTCATAATCGCCTTCACACTCCACATACACTCTTCCGGAAGATTTGTGTACTTTGAACGTGCCGTCCACATCCTGAAGCGCAAACCGCATCTGACGCATCAACGCATCTTCAAACAAATATCGGTTCTTTCCTTTGATTCCGATTTCTCCGTATTTTATCAAAAATGATTGGAACTTCATCTTTTTCTTTCCTTTCGTATTCTTCTTATCTGAAATTTAATGTCTTGTATATCTTCGAAGCATTGGGACACAATTATACAATACACCAAGCGTATAGTCAATTTCTTCTTTCGTCGTAAATTCTGACAGGCTGAAACGCAATGTCGAATCCAGGTATTCTTTTCCCGTACCGATTCCGCGGAGCACTCCGCTGATTGCCGGATGATTCGACGCACAGGCAGAACCGGAGGAAACATAGATTCCTCTCTCCTCCAATGTGTGGAGCAGAACTTCGCTTCTGATTCCCGCAATTCCAACGCTGATAATGTGCGGAGCGCTTCTCTCATCGCAAAGTCCATGTACTTTCGTATGCTCGATTCTTGTAACGCCTTCGATAAATCTCTGCTTTAATTCCCGCATATACGCCGTCTTCTCGTCCAGATTCCGATAGATTTCCTGCGCCGCAACTCCAAGCCCTGCGATTCCCGGCACATTTTCCGTACCGGAGCGGATATTTTTCTGCTGCTCTCCTCCGAAAATAATCGGATGAATCTTTACTTTTTCGTTGATATAGAGCGCTCCGATTCCCTTCGGTCCATGAATTTTATGCCCGCTGATTGACAAAAGGTCAATCCCTGCCCGTTTCGGATAAATGCGGTATTTCCCGAATCCCTGCACCGCATCTACATGGAATAAAATACTGCGCTTATAGTTTTTCACCATTTGCACCGCTTCCTCAATCGGCTGTACCGAACCGATTTCGTTATTGACATACATGATGGATACGAGAATGGTGTCTTCGCACAACGCTTCCTTCAAATCCTGCAGACGGATTCTTCCTGTCTCATCCACCGGAAGATACGTCACGCGGAATCCTTCCTGCTCCAAATACTGCATCGTATTCAGAATGGCCGGGTGCTCAATCGATGTTGTAATCAGATGATTTCCCGCTCTCCGATTCGCTCTCGCACATCCGATGAGCGCAAGGTTATCGCTTTCCGTTCCGCCGGATGTGAAGAAAATCTCCTTTTCCTGCACCTTCAAGAGTTTGGCAAGAGTCTCTTTCGTCTGGCGAACATACCGCTCTGCTTCCACTCCTTTTCTGTGCATTGAGGATGGATTCCCATAGTCCTCGCACATCACTCTGTATACCGTATCCCCTACGATATCATAGCATCTTGTAGTCGCAGAATTATCCAAATATACTTCCATTTGTTATTCTCCTATCTCCTAATCTTATTATCAGATTATGTGTCTAGCGTTCCAGGTGATACATCAAAACAGAAAGGACTGCAATACCTGCCGTCTCTGTTCTTAAGATTCTTCTTCCTAATGTAACCGGCTTCACACCTTTTTCCACCGCCTGTTCAATCTCTTCCTGTTCAAATCCGCCTTCCGGTCCGATAAAAATTCCGACTGACTGCCCCGGCTCAATCTGTTCCATGACTTGTCTC
This sequence comes from uncultured Lachnospiraceae bacterium, assembly GCA_905197485.1. Taxonomy (GTDB): domain Bacteria; phylum Bacillota; class Clostridia; order Lachnospirales; family Lachnospiraceae; genus Faecalimonas. Next base: position 30,848 of record CAJJYZ010000001.1, read on the forward strand.
GTCTCGTCCATCCCCTCGGCAAGCTCATACGGAATCATTCGCACGTCCAGCTTCTGTGCAAAGGAAAGCGCTTCCTGGTAAGTCATCACCTGAGATACTTTTGGAATGACAGCTCTTCCGGACTGCTTCGCGCCGCTCTCCGAGATACTGTTCCATCGTTCCACTTTCTTTGCTGCCTTTTTCGCATCCAGCTTCACAACTGAACGCTTTGTCGCAACCGGGATAATCTCCCATGCTCCGAGTTCCACTGCTTTTTGCACGATTAGTTCCATCTTATCACTTTTCGGAAGCCCTTGAAAGAGATAAATTTTGGACGGAAGCTCTGTGTCTGCCGGAAGTTCTTCCAAAATCTCCGCACACACTTCCTCTTCTCCTAATCGTTCGATGCTGCAAATATACTTCTTATTGTCCCCATCACTCACCTGAAATTTCTCTCCTGTTTTCATGCGGAGTACGTTCTTCATATGGTTGACATCTGAACCTTCTATATAAATCTGATTCCCCTTCACCTGATTCGGTGTCACAAAAAAGTGATGCATATCTGCCTCCTAGTTCTTCTGTGCAGTTACGGATACCCATTCTCCCTGGTATGTAACCTCAAGTACCGTAAGCCCTGCCTGCTTTACAGCCTCCAAGACAGTCTCTTCTTTATCATCGATGATTCCGCTTGTAATATAAATTCCGCCTTGCTTTAATTGATTGACAATCACCGGAGTTAACGGGACAAGTACGTCTGCAAGAATATTTGCCACGACGATATCATACTTCTCATAACCAACCTTGTCCTGCACTTCCTTATCATCAATGATATTTCCAATCATCACTTCATATTTATCCCTGGAAATTCCGTTCTCTTCCATATTCTCGTAAGTTGCGTCAATCGCACAAGGGTCTAAATCGGTTCCCACCGAATATTTTGCACCGAACTTCAACGCCAGCATTCCGAGAATTCCACTTCCGCAGCCTACGTCCAGAATCGTACTGTCTTCTTTCACAAACTTGCGAAGCTGACGGATGCAAAGCTGTGTTGTCTCATGCATTCCTGTTCCAAAAGCAGTGCCCGGGTCAATATGAATCACCATCTTATCCTCATCTTCCGGCTTGACGTCTTCCCAGGATGGGATAATCAAAATATCGTCTACATAGAACTGATGGAAGTATTTTTTCCAGTTATTAATCCAGTCTATATCCTCCGTCTGGGATTCCTCGATGCTGCATTCTCCCAAATCCATGAATTCTTTCATCTCGTCCAGCTCTCGTTTTACATTGGCAAGAATCCCCTCGATATCCGCGTCATCTTCCAGATAGAAACTTAAGTATGCCACTCCGTCATCTTCCTCCGTCTCCGGCAGAATGTCCACGAACATCTGCTCCTTGTCCGCCTCAGTAAGCGGAATTTTATCTTCGATTTCCACACCTTCTACTCCCAGGTCTGCAAGCATGCTGCTTACGATATCTTCCGCTTCCGTCTTCGTTTTTAATCTGAATCTATTCCATTTCATGTTCTCACCTTCCTGTTATCCTAATATTCCAAGATGCTCCAGAAGTATCTTGAGTCCCATCAGAATCAAAATCACACCTCCGGCAAACTCCGCTTTTGTCTTATATTTTGCTCCAAAAATATTCCCGATTTTTACACCTGCCATTGAAATGAGGAATGTCGTCACCCCAATGAAAGAAACCGCAGGAACAATCTGTACTTGTAAAAATGCGAATGTCACACCGACTGCAAGGGCATCGATACTCGTCGCCACCGCAAGTCCGAGCATTTCTTTCACCGCCAGCTCGTCTCCATCCGCTTTGCACACTTCTTCCTCGTCATCTGTCAGTGCTTCCTTCACCATGTTCGCTCCGATAAGCGCGAGTAACACGAAGGCAATCCAGTGGTCAATGGAGGTAATCATGTCCTTAAACTGTACGCCGAGAAAATATCCGATGAGTGGCATTCCTCCCTGGAAAATTCCAAAGTATAAGCCCACGATTGCACCTTTTCTCCAGGTGCATTTTTTCATACAGAGTCCTTTGCAAATGGCAACCGCAAACGCGTCCATCGATAATCCGACCGCAATCAAAAATAGTTCTAGCAATCCCATTTTCGGTTCTCCTCTAGTTTCCTACCATGATGCGGATAATCTCTTCGTTCGTCTCTTTCATTCCTTCTTTTCCAAGACGTCCGACATTTTGAATCGTTGCCTCGATTCCTTTCGTCACGATTCCTTCTCCGTCATAGAACTGCTGTCCTTGTTTGTACATATTGTATCCGAGAATCCCCGCATCCACTGCCGACGCAATCTTTGCCGCGCAGGAAGCCTTAGCTCCGTCGCATACGATTCCGGACACGATTGCCAAGGCGTTCACAATCGTATGCGCAATCTCCTCGAATGTTCCGCCGAGAAGATACGCGATTCCCGCTCCTGCTCCCGCTCCTGCGCTGACCGCGCCGCAGAACGCAGACAAACGTCCAATTCCCGTTTTCTGATGTATCGTAACCAGATTGGAAAGCGTTAGTGCACGATACAGTTCGACGTCGCTTGCATGAAGCTCTTTTGCATACTCGATAACCGGAAGTGACGCCGTCATCCCTTGATTACCGCTTCCGGAATTGATAATAACCGGAAGCTCACATCCGTTCATTCTCGCATCCGAACCTGCTGCCGCTGCAGCTTTCGCTCTCGTGCGTACATCATCCCCATATGTGGCAAGAAGCACCGAGCCGATATTCGCCCCGTAGTCTCCCCGAAGCCCTTCCTCGGAAATCGCGGTATTATACTGAATCTGACGGTCCAACGTCTCTTTCACATCTTCCACCTCTACCGTATTGGCAAAATCAAGAATATCTTCCACATTCAGAAGCGAACGGTCTGTCAGCCCTTCCTCTTTCTCTCCTTGAACTTCAACCTGATGTAAAATCTGTCCGTCTTTCTCAATCAGTACGATATTCGTATGGTAATTCGCAATCCGTACCTTCGCATAAGAGTCTCCATGATATACGGTTACGATGATTTCAAATGTAATCCCATTGTCCACATGCTCGACTGTAATCGGAGTCTTCTCCAAATACTCTTTCATCTTCACCGTATCTTCTTTGGAAACCTCTGCGATGACTTCTAATTCCTTCTCTGCCTTTCCCGCAATGATTCCTGCAGTCGCTGCAGCCGGAATTCCTTTCAGATGATTGGTATTCGGTACGATGACGCTCTTCACATTTTTGATGATACTTCCGCTCGCCTCAATACATACCCTGTCAGGAATGCATCCCAACACTTCCCTTGCCTTTGCAGACGCATACGCAAGCGCGATTGGTTCTGTACATCCCATAGCCGGAACTAACTCCTCTTTCAAAATCTGTACATATGCCTGATATTTTTCATCTGTTCTTTTCATTTCTTAAAATCCTCATCTTTCACAAGTTTTTAATACAACTCGCTGCATAACAATTTATTATACCATAGAAAACCTTTTTTCGCTACAATCTGTTCCAATGTTTCCAGATTCTCATCCGAATGTTCCACCTCTCTTGAAAAGCGGTGCGCCACATCCACAAAGTCTAAGAACGATAGCGTTTCTCCTTGTCTCATCCATACTCCCATTGCCAGTTCCTCGATAAGAAGGGTACTGACAACCGACAAAAGCATTTTCGAATACCCTTTGCCGTCATAGACTCCACCGCAAAAATAAGTGAACACAAAATAAACCATCAATTGTTCCGTATATGGCATTTCCCGCAAGACTTCTTCCCGGAATTTTTCTCTCGCCTTACAATAGTCCTGCTCATCTCTATATAGAATCTCTTTTAGCTCCTTCACATAAACCGGCCATTCTTCCCGCAGCACTTCCAAACTGTCCAACATCTGAAACAGTTCCTGCATTTTTCGAAAACGCACCGCCTTCTCTTCTTTCATCGGCTCCAGTTTCTTTTGGAATCGCGCAGGCGTCTCTTTTCTTTCATAGCGCGCACATACATCCTCCACTTCAAACAGGCGGTTCTTGCGGATTTTGCACTCTCCATCATGGGCAAGTCCCAAGGCAAGCGCTGTCCGGAGAGCTTCCGGTTCCTTTCGATTTTGTAGAATCCGAATGGCGCTCTCCCGCATGGAAAGCAGCTTATCATATAAGAAATCATCGAAGTTATCTGATTCTGGTTCCTCTTTTTCTGTCTCCTTTGTCAGAAACCGCACCGGCTCCTCGCATCCTAAAATCAGTTTCCCGGCTTCCATGCAGGATAATGACAAGGAAATCTCCCTCACATTCGGAAATTCTTCGATATGACGAGGATAATTCCGACATGTCTTACAAAACATATCCGGTCCCAGCTCCGAATAAATATCGCAAAGATTATTCTCGTCCAAAAAAGCACATCTTCTCTGATACTAATGGAACGAACCTTCCTGCCAGTCAATGGAATTGTGGAGACGGTTTCCGAACGCTCCCTTTACCTTCTTATACTTCTTCAGCGTACGCTCGTCAATCATAATCTGCCATCCGGCACAGCACGTATCTTCACATTTATCCGCTGTGCAATGAAATTTTCTGTAATAATGTGGTACTATATATTGCATAGTTACTCTCCTGTTATCACGCGAACCGTACTTCCGTCCGCTTTCTGTTTCTTCACAACAATCTGTTTCTCTATCCGCTCTTTCAACTCTGCTACATGGGAAATGATACCCACAAGCCGGTTGCCATTTGCCAAGTCTTTCAACGCTTTCATCGCCTGTTCCAATGCTTCCTCATCTAGGGAACCGAATCCTTCATCAATAAACATCGCATCGAGCTGAATCCCTCCCGCAGCCGATTGAATCTCATCCGACAATCCTAACGCCAATGCTAAGGAAGCCTGAAAAGATTCTCCGCCGGAAAGTGTCCGCACACTTCGCACACTTCCATTATAATGGTCAACCACATCCAGTTCCAGTCCGCTTTGACTCCGCAAATTCCCCGCATCCTTCCGCCGTTTCAACTCATATTGTCCACCGGACATCACAAGGAATCTTGTATTCGCCCTCTCGATAATCCTTTGAAAATAAGTCATCTGAATATAAGTTTCCAGCATGATTTTTTCTTTGCCGCTCACCGTTCCATTCGCCGTATTCGAAAGAGCTTTCACAAGCGTCCACCGCTTCTCTACATCCTGCATCTTTCCATACTGCTCCTTCACCATATCCCGAATCCGCACATTGTTCTGATAGTCGAGCGTCAGTTCCTCTTTCTTCTTTGTCATCTGTTCCTTTTCTTTTTGATAGGCCTCCTGACATTGCAGAAGTTCCTCCCAATGCGTTTCTTCATGTTCCTCAGTCTGTGCTTTCAGCGTTTTTAATTTTGCGCCACATATCTTCCTGCGTTCTTCCGTCTTTCGATATGCCTCTTCTGCCTGTTGATAAGCCGCTTCCATATCCTTTTTCTTCTGTTTCTTTTCTTTTAATCCGGCGGCTGCCTGTTCCCGATTTTCATACGTCAGTTGTTGCGCAGCCTTCTGATAACGTTCCGCCGCTATCACACATTCCTTCTCCTTCCTATGATATTCTGCTTCTTTCTCCTCCAGCAAGGCTTCCTGTTCTTTGAAAAATTTATCGTTCTTCTCGTCCTGCTCTGCCAACATGTTCCGACGCTTCAGAGATTCTTCTACCTTTCTTCGTTTTTCTTTCACAATAGAATCCTGGGTTTTCAACTCCTGAATCCGTTCTTCCAAAGACTCATAAAGCAACTGCGACACTTCTCCAAAGAGTTCCTTTCCGCTCTCTTCTATCTGTCTGCGAATCCTGTCTCCTTCCCCTTTCAGCGCTCCCGCCTGCTCACTAAGTCTTGAAACTTTTTCTGCCAACTCCTGACTTTCTTTCTTTTTCCGCTTCAATTCCGCTTCTGTACAGAGTTCCTTCGTCAATTTAGCCGGACTCGGATGATGGGTTGCTCCGCACACCGGACAACAGACCCCTTCCTTCAGTCCTGACGCAAGGATTCCGGCCTGTGCATCCAGGAACTGTTGTTCCATCTCCTCACAGCGCCTTCGGATGTTCTGGCTTTCTAAGGAAACTTTCTGATAGAGTCCCTGTGCTTCTTTGAAGCTATGAGCGATATTCTTATACTCTACGAACAGTTTCTTCAGGTTCCGCACTTTTTGTTTTTCTTCCTCCAGATTTCTCTCTTCCTGAGAAAGTTCCAAAGAAACGGTATCCAGTCGATTCATTTCCTCCAACTGTTTTTTCACTTCTTCTCTTCGACAGTCTGTTTCCTCTTTTTGCCGGCGAATCTTGGAAATCTCTTTTCGGAGTGTTTCACAGTTCGCTTCTGCCGTCTTTTTCTCTTTTTCAAGTTTCCCAGCCTCTTCGTAATACACCATCTTTTCTTCTTCTGCCAGAATCTCTTTCAGAAGCTTTTCTTTTTCCTCCGACCTTTCGGACTCTTGCCGGAAACGCTCCGCCTGCTCGGAAAGCTTCGGCTTCAAACGCTGTAATTCTTCCTCCAGATTCTCAATTTCCCGCTTCGCCACACGCCTTGCTTCTTCTTTTCCAATCTGTTTCTGTAGTGTGAATATCTCCTTTTCCAGTTCCCCTATCCGACTTTCATAACGTTCCCGCTCCTTCTCTTCCTGCTTCGCAAGCTCATCTAGGAAGGCAAGAATCTCTCCGACGGTCACATTGTCCTTCCGCTCCCCCTCATGACGGATTCCGTCTATGTATTGGCTGACACTCTTCGTCAAATCTTCATATTGCATGCGGAGAACTCCTGCTTCATGTTTCAACCGTTCCTGCAACATCTGGTACCGTTTCGTATCGAAAATCTCCCGAAAAATCTTACTTCGTTCTTCTGTCTTTGCAAACAATAACTTCAAAAAGTCTCCCTGTGCAATCATGGCAATCTGCGTAAACTGATTTCTGGACAGACCGATTAACTCTGTGACCGCCTTCGTCACCTCTTTTGTCTTTGTCACGATTCTTCCATCCGGATAATAAAAGGTGGCATCCGCTTTTTCCGCTGTCATCCCATTTCCTTTTTTCGCCGGCCGCATATATTCCGGATTTCTCCGAATCCGGTAAACTTCCCCCCGATATAAAAATTCCAATTCCACATAGGTAGGCACATCTTTTCCCGCATATTTACTCCGAAGCATGTCTGCCTCCCGGTTGTCTCCGCTTGCCTCCCCATAAAGTGCAAATGTAATCCCGTCAAAAATCGTCGTCTTTCCGGCTCCTGTATCGCCGGTAATCAAATACAGACCTCTCTCACCAAGCAGTGTAAAATCCACAACCGTCTGTTCCGCATACGGGCCAAATGCAGACAACGTTAACTTCAAAGGCTTCATCTATCTGTCCTCCCAAATCTTCTCAATCCATGTACGCATCCATATTTCCTGCTCTTCGGACATCGGCTGATTGTTCTGAATTTCATAAAACTCCTCAAACAATTCTAACGGTGACTTCTGCTTCACGTCTTCCAATAATTCCATCGCCTGCTGCCGTTTTGTTCGTGTATTTTCGTAATCCAGTTTCATAATATTCGGATAGACCACCCGCAATTTATTCAACACATCCGGAATATCCTCCTCATCTGTCAATGTGATATGCAGATAATCCCCAGTATTTGTACCATGGTAAAATTCCCGGGACATCAACCTCTCATACGTTCCTTTGATTTCCCGCATGTCTGTTCTCGGCGCTAACGGAACGAGACGAATCTCCACCTCGCCTTTTTTCTTCAGTTCTACAACCGGAACCGATTTCTGATGACGACTCTCGGAAAAAGAATACTTCAAGGGAGTTCCCGAATATCGCACTTCCTCTCTTGATATGTGCTGCGGTCCATGAATATGTCCGAGCGCCACGTAATCGAACACGTCAAAACAAGAGGCATCCACGTTGTCAAGTCCTCCCACAGACACTTCTTCCGACTCCGAGCGCACCGCTCCCGTCACAAATTGATGGGAAAGAAGCACATTTCTTTTTGTCGGATTCACATGCATTGCTTCTACCACCGCCTGTACCGCCTCATTGTATGTCGTCAGTTTCTCACTCCCTTGCTCTTCTTCGATTCCAAGCACATGCCGCACATGTACCGGCTTCACAAACGGCAACATATACATATTCAATTCTCCGAACTCATCCTGCAAAACAACCGGTTCCGGCACGCTCCGAAATACAGGAGATACATAGACCCCTCTGCCCTTCATCAGTTCTCCACCGAATGAAAGCCGCTCTGGAGAATCGTGATTCCCGCTGATGATAAATGTACGGAGATTGCGCTCTGCCAGACCGTTCAAAAAAGAATCAAACAATTGAACCGCTTCTGCCGGAGGAATTGGCTTATCATACACATCCCCGGCAATCAGGACGCCGTCCGCCTTCTCCTTATCTACAATATTTAAAATCTCGTTTAATATATATTTTTGCTCTTCCATCATGGAAAATTCGTTCACCCGTTTTCCAAGATGAAGGTCGGATAAATGAATCAGTTTCATGCCTTCCTCCTGTTCGTTTCTTCTCCATTTATTATAGGGCAGAAGAAGCGCCTTTGTCTATCCTTGAAAAAACGGATAATTTGGCGCTGCAAACGAAAAAATCCAAAATAGGACAAATGTAAGCGCCTGCTTTCCAAGCAAATACCATTTCACACAGTTCGGAAAATGACACGAATCATCCGTAATGTACGCAGAAGCGACAAGCGATATCCATATTCCAATCACCAATAATCCTAAATCTATCCACAATCCCTCTCTTCCGAATCCACCTTTCAATCCATAGTAGCCTCCAAAAATGTTCAGCATGGAAACTTCACTTTGAAATGCCGCCAAAATCAAACGCTCCTTAACCGTAAGTTTCTTCACAAATTCACACCAAGGAATCAAATTCACCAGCAAAATACTGTAAAACGGCAGCTTCATATGCTCCCAGATACTTTCGCTGATTGGAAAAAATCCTGCAAGAAAAGCCGGTCTTCCAAGAAAATCATAGGTAAAGTGGAAAAAACTGCTTAGCAAAATGGTGATTATCACACCGACATAGATGTAAATATTTTTTCTTCGATTCATAAGAAACTCCCCGAATAATTTTTATTATCTACCTATACTCCCCCTATTCGGGCTTTCTATGCATTCCTATAGCAAAAACAGGTATACATACCTGCATACCTGTCTTCCCTCTTTCCTATATCTTACAGCTGATTTTTCTTCATTTTTTCTTTTTCTACTTCCACGTCACCCGAATCTTGCAATCCTCACTCAGTTCGCACGTCTCCGCCGTCAATATGATTCCTGCCCTTCGGAATGCGGCACAGATTTTAAAAAACATATCCCACACGACATTCTCGGAAATCATATTCTCCTTGTATTCCATATAACGTGTTTTGTTTCTCAATAGTTCAAGCGGCATAATATGCCGTTCCAGGTCCCATGCCCATACTTTTTTTAAATCCAGAAACTGAAATTCCTGCGAATTGGTTTTCTCTCTTCCGCACTCCAGACACGTCGGAATATTCAAGAGTTTCTCTTCATAAGACGTAATCACATCATAGATTCTTCGTACCTGCTCCTTCGTAAGCTTATACATTTCAATCCCGACAATCTCATCAAAAAGCTGGTATCTGCAATACCGTAGATTCCCGTTCCCATATAATTCGATGGAGAATCCTCCATCTTCTCCTTCCATCCCCATGTCCGGACCAATCCGGTAGGAAAATACAATATGTTCTTTTCTTAATTCTTCAAACTTCATACTTACCCCTTATTTTCCATCATTATTGCCTGGAATCTCCTCTATGCTTTCATCGCCCAGCGCATCTTCGTAGAACGCGCTCTGCTGTTACGATTGCATTCTTCTGCCGATGGACGGATGACATCATTCGCAATCTCCCGGTAGACACCGGCTTTCTTCAATTCCTTAAATGCTTTCTTTACAATCCTGTCCTCCCCAGAATGGAATGTAAGAATTGCCACTCTTCCTCCCGGCGCCAACGCATCCGGAAGCTTCTCCATGAATTCATACAATACTTCAAATTCACTATTCACATCGATTCTCAATGCTTGAAATACCCGCGCGCAGGATTTCTTTACCGCCTCTTTCTGTTCTCGTTCCGGAAGAAATGCAAGGGCTTCCTCAATCACATGCTGTAATTTGGTAGTCGTATCAATCTCTTCCCCTCTTCTCAGCTTTTCTGCCACGAGCGCCGCAATCTCTTCGGCATACGGCTCGTCCGAATTTTCAAGCAGCATTCCTGCCAGTTCCTCTTCCGTCACTTCTTTCAGACGCTCTGCCGCAGACGTTCCCTTCTGCGGGTTCAACCGCAAATCAAGAGGCCCTTCTTTCTTATAAGTAAACCCTCGTTCCGGATTATCAATCTGCATAGATGAGACACCCAAATCCGCAAGTACAAAGTCAAAGGGACCATATTCCTTTGCCACCTCGTCAATGTTTGCAAAATTTGTCTGAATCATCGTGAAAATATCTTCGCCAAACCCAAGCTCACGCAGTCGTGCTTCTGTTTTCACAGATTCAATCGGGTCCACATCCAACCCATAGATATGTCCTTGCCCTTGCAGACATTCCAGCATCTTTCTCGTATGCCCTCCGTATCCAAGCGTTGCATCCAACCCTTTCTGCCCCGGCTGAATCTGAAGGAATTCCAAAATTTCCTTCACGCAGATAGAAATATGCATTCCCACCGGTGTGCTTCCTTTCTGAATCACTTTCTCTATCGTCTCCGGATATTTCTCCGGCTGCAGTTCTTTATATTTCTCATGATAATTTCTCGGATGTGTTCCTTTGTAGCGAACCCGCCGCTTATGCTGTACTTCCTGTTCCATTTCGATACCTCGTTATTCTGTCAGAGATTCTCGTCTCTAACTCTGTTTCTTTCATAATGGTATCTATTTTTGCAGGACATGTCAAGGAATTTCTATGACAGGAAAAAAGACCCGGCAAAACCGAATCCTTTTCCTTGTGAATTAAGATATTTTATTGACTAACTCGACAAGTTCCGACATATTACGAATCATATAGTCCGCGCCTGCCTCCTGATAACGTCTTGTCACCTTCGCAAGTTTTTCTTCTTTTTCTGCATCGGAAAGCGCTTCATACTCTTCCTCTGTCAAAGCCATTTCTGAACTGCCTTCCAGAATCCCTACCGCAATTGCGCCTGCATTCTTTCCTTCTTTGATATCGGAAACCGTATCTCCGACTTTCATGACGTTCTGCACTTTTGTCACACCCAACGCTTCCATATTCTTGAAAACCATATACGGGTATGGACGTCCGATTCCACCTGTCGAATCCGGACTGAACCATACATCCGGCTCATATCCGTTTTCTTTTGCTTTCTCCGTCACAATCGCCATCATCTTGTCCGTATACCCTGTTGTGGAACCGATTTTGATTCCCATCTCCCGAAGTTTTGCAATTGTTTCCAGTACGTATGGTTTCGGTTCTGCATAACGGTCCAAAATACTAAGAAGCTTTTCTTCATAAAACGCATACATTCCGTCGATATCTTCTTCTGTAAATTCCCTTCCGTATTTTTCGAGCCAGAGTTGATGGATTCTGTCCATATGCAGCATCGCTTTGATATGGTCGCGTTTCAACATTCCCATCGGTTCTCTGACCTCGTCCATCGTCGGCTCAATTCCTACATGACGGAACACTTCAACAAACACCTGCACCGGCGCGAAACAACCGTAGTTCCGGCCCAGTCAAAAATTACCGCTTCGATTCTACTCACCTTGATTTACCTCCAAACATTCTTTGATAATTGCACATACTTTTTCAATATCCTCTTCATAAATCTCTCCGATATTTCCGATGCGGAATGTATCTGCATCTGTCAATTTGCCCGGATAGATTGCATATCCGCGTTCCTTGATATACTGATACATATCGTCAAAAGAGAATGTGTGATGTTCCGGATAGAAAAACGTCGTGATAATCGGTCCTTGATGTTCCTTGATATACGTATCGATTCCCATCTCTTTCATCCGCTGAATCAGAAGATGATTATTATGATAATACCGTTTGCTTCTCGCCGCGATTCCGCCTTCTTCTTCCATCTCTTCCAGCGCTTTCGCAAAAGCAAGCACGGCATGAGTCGGAGACGTAAATCTCCACTTTCCGTCCTTTTCCATCGTCTTCCACTGGTCATACAAGTCTAATGACAAGCTTCTTGCCTTTCCTTCACTCGCAATCAGTTTTTGACGGTTTGCAATGATAAATGAGAATCCCGGAACCCCTTGGATACATTTATTGGCGCTGCTTACGATGAAATCAATGCCCCAGTCTTTTACCGGAATATCCACTCCGCCGAAGCTGCTCATCGCATCCACAATAAATGTCAGCCCTCTTTCTTTCACCACGTTTCCTACCGCTTCAATATCGTTCAACAACCCGGAAGTCGTCTCGCTGTGTACCATAGATACATGCGTAATCGAAGCGTCCTTCTCAAGAATCTCTGCCACTTTTTTTGCATCCGGAATCCGATGATACGGTTCACTATAGGTCACATACCGGATTCCCGCATGTCTCGCAATCTCTTCCTGCCTCTCTCCGTATGCCCCGTTTGCCACAATCAATACTTTCTCATCCTCGCCAATCACGCTTGTGAGTACGGACTCCACTCCGAAGGTTCCGCTTCCCTGCATTAAGACAACAGTGTACTCCTCTTCGCTGACATGCGCAAGTTCCAACAACTTTCTTCTGATTTCCTGGGTAATGACCTTATAATCGTCATCCCATGTACAGTGGTCAAACAACATTTCTTCCTTCACAGATGCCGTTGTTGTGAGTGGTCCCGGTGTCAATAGTTTATAATTCTTCATGATATTTTTTCTCCTTTATCTTCCTATTTGCATGCTTCTGATAATTCCTGATGTTTTTCTAACAATTCAATCGTAAGCGGTTCTTCAAAGACTTTTGGGTTGGCAGAAAGATTCTCCGCATCCGTTTTTTCTCCATTGTAAAGAGCAATCGGATAATAAGACTGTAATTCTTCTCTTCCGTTTTCAATGATACACTGCGCCATTTCCATCGCTTTTTCCTTGACTTTATCGCCTTTATCTACTGCTGCTACAGATTCTGTAAGGCTGAAGTTTCCTTCTGATGGGTCTACATAATCAATCGGAAGCCCATCTGCTTTATCTGCAACTGCCTGCTGACGAAGTCCAAATCCTATCGCCACTTCTCCTGCGCGCTGTCCACATAAAATGTGCTCATCGTTACAAGGTCCGCCTCCAGATTGGTTCCTTCTGCCATCAGTTTTCCGCCCAATTCTGAAGTTCCGAACGTCTGGAACACATACTGGTCTTTGTAACCATAAATATGAAACAACTGCCGTCCAAACAGCTTGGTCAGAAGCCCTTGCTTCCCGAAGGAATAAATAATTGCAAATCCGTATGTAATCGTCGGCAGTAACATCGGAAGAACCGCCGCCCTTGTAAGCAAAAACTTATATTTCCCGGGCACATTTGTATAATGGACCGTATAAGCCAGAAAAAACGCAAGAAGCGTTGTAATGATGGCGCTGGCTGACGATACGGCAAAACTGTTCCCGAGCGCCTTTACAAAACCTTTAGAAGTCAATACATCCCGATAATTCTCCAGCGTAAATCCTGTATTCCCATCTAGCACAAATGATTTCAGAAGAAGCCTCACAATCGGAATGGCAAGAAATAAGAAGAAAAATATTGCCAATACTCCAAACATGAGCTTCATTTCTTTGTTTTTCTTTTTCTGCATCTTTGGTACCCCTTACGCTGTCTGTACCGCTATTTGCCGTTCTGCCGCAAACAGGCTGTAGATATTGTTTTTCTTGATTTCAAGCTGGTTCAGAATAAATTTCTTCACAAAATTATCTCTTGGTGTCTCGATAATTTCTTCCGGTCTTCCATACTGTGCAATCTTTCCCTCGTTCACAATCATTACCCGGTCGGAAAGTGTCAGCGCTTCTTCCGGGTCGTGTGTTACGATAATTGTCGTCAGGTTAAATTCCTTCGCAATCGTCTTGATTCTGTCCTTGATAGACTCCTTAATCACTCCATCCAATGCGCTTAACGGTTCATCCAAAAGCAAGATTTTCGGCTTCATCACCATCGTTCTCGCGAGCGCTACTCGTTGTTTTTGTCCTCCGGACAACTGGTCGATTCTTTTCTGAAGGTGTTCTTCCAGTCCAAGAAGATGAATCATATCTTCCACCTCATTTTTTGTGGAGATACCCGGCTTATTCCGAAGCCCGTATGTAATATTCTGGTATACGTTCAGATTCGGGAACAATGCATAATCCTGAAATACGATGTTGAATCCTCTTTTTTCCATCGGCACATTCGTCAAATCCGTTCCGTTAAAAATAATCTTACCGCTATCCACATCTGTAATTCCAAGAATCAGATTCAATAATGTCGTCTTGCCGCATCCTGACGGTCCCAAGATGGATACAATCTCTCCGTCTTCGATTTCCAGATTAATATCTTTCAAAATTGTCACGTTATCATACGATTTTTTGACATTTTTCAATTCTAACATAGTCGTTTTCCTTCCTATCTTCATTCACATTTCACTTTGTTTCTCAAACAACCTATTATAACAATCGCTGTTTCCGCTAACTATCGCGTAAGTGTCAAAGTTCTGTTAAAACTTTGTAAATCAAAGAATAGAAATGTAAAATTTTTTCTTATTTCCTGTAACATTCCTGCTATAATGTCTATTTATATGTAAAGAGAACAAGGAGAACATTTATGAGAAAACATGACGATAAAATATACATGGAATATTCGATTTTAGTAAAACACTTTTTGTTTTCTCTGACAAACGACTATGAGTTATCAGAAGACCTCACACAAGAAACGTTCTATCAGGCATACAAATCGATTCACCGATACAATGGCGATTGTAAGTTTTCTGTCTGGCTATGTCAGATTGCAAAACACCTGTATTTTGACTATCTAAAAAAGAAAACAAAAGTAAAATCTATCCAGCTTGAAGATTTGGAATATATTTTACCGGAGACCACATCGGAATATAATCCCGAAGCTATTTGCCTTACAAATGAAAAAATAGCCGGGATTGCAAACATCATTCGAACCGTCAAACCGCCCTATGGACAGATATTTTTATTACGGCATATGAATGAAATGAGTTATAAAGAAATCGGGGAGATATTTGAAAAAAGTGAAAACTGGGCTCGTGTCACTTATTATCGGGCAAAAAATATGATAAAAGAAAGGATGATAGAAGATGAACTTCACTTGTGATATTATACAGGATTTAATGCCTTCCTATATCGATGGCATTTGTTCTGAAAGCAGCAAAAACTTAATTGAAAAACATATAAAAGAATGTGAGGTGTGCGCTATGAAACTGAAAGCATTATCTGAACCTGTTGAAGAGAAAACTTATGATGCAGCCCTAATTTCCTCAAATCCTTTGAGGAAAATTAAAAAGAAACATAGAACTACCATAATTTTATGTATTCTCTCTACTGCACTTATCATAATCATCAGTACGTTTGCCATCCAAAACATAGGCGTACTGCACGATTTTTTCTTTCCTAAAAAAATGGTTACCATACAGGAAAGCGCCGACCTTTCTTCCTGGACTCCGCTCTCCATAGATGGCTCCAAATATTTGAATATGGATTCTTTATTCTATAACAAGGAAGTTGTCAATCACGCAAATAGCGGAAGTTCTGTTCGTATGAGAATTTATGATGAAAGTGGAGAAACATTAATAAAAGAATTGATAATTACACCAGGTAAATCCGCAAGCCTTGACTTTTTAAACCGGAATCAAAATTATCTAATTCAAATTCAAAATGTACCGGAAATCAGTTTCCTTGTGTTTCATTAAAATAGAGGGTTGCCATCCGCACCCCTCCCTTCCAGATTCTCACTATTTTAATTTTCCCGCAAAATCTGCCATCGCCTCAGATATCTTAATCCCCTGAGGACAAACCTTCTCACAGCTTCTGCATCCGATACACTCGGACGGCCATTTTTCTTTTTCTACGTTCTTTAATGATGCCTCCGGAATCTCGTCCAATCCGGCAAAGTTCTGGTTGTTGTAAATACTAAGAAGCCTTGGAATATCCAATTCCTTCGGACACTTTGACGTACAGTATCTACATGCCGTACAAGGAAGCATTCTTCCCATCATGCCTTCTGCGATTCTCAGGAGAACTTTCATCTCTTCCTCATTTAACGGCTTATCCTCCTCAAATGTGGCAATGTTTTCTTTCAACTGTGTGAAATTCGACATACCGGATAGAATCATCTTCACATTCGGAATCGTCTGCAGGAATCGAAATGCCCACGCCGGAATATCTTCATCCTGACGAAGCTCGGAAAGTTCTTTTTCTGCCTCTACTGATAACGCTACAAGTTTCCCTCCGCGCAAAGGTTCCATAACCCATACCGGAATATCATACTCTTTCAGAAGTTCCACTTTATCCTTTGCATTCTGGTATGTCCAATCCAGATAGTTAATCTGAAGCTGGCAAAACTCAATATGTTCTCCATATGCTTCCAGGAATCGTCTCATCACATCACAATCTGCATGTGCAGAAAATCCAAGATGACGGATTCTTCCATTCTCCTTCTGCTTCAACAAATATTCTAAAAGACCGTATTCTCTGTTCAGATACCATTCAATATTCTCTTCCGTCACCGTATGGAATAAATAAAAATCAAAATAATCTGCTTCACATTTTTCCAGCTGCTTTTCGAAGATTTCTTCAATTTTCAAGAAATTCTCCTTGTCATATCCCGGGAATTTGCTTGCCAGATAGAAGTTCTCTCTCGGATGTGCCGAAAGCACCTTTCCCATTACGGTCTCCGAATTTCCTTCATGATATCCCCACGCCGTATCATAGTAGTTGATGCCATGCTCCATGGCATAATCTACCATCTCCGCAGTCGCTTTCTCATCAATCTTCGCATTGTCTCCATCAATCAATGGAAGGCGCATTGTCCCAAGTCCAAGCATTGATAATTGCATTCCCTGAAATTCTCTGTAAATCATATGTATCCCTCCGTAACTTTACTTTTGTAATAATTTTATCACACTTCTCATGAAATTGACACAACAATTCTTATTATCCTTTTCGGTTATTTTATATTTTATGGTAATCTTTTTCTTGATTTTCACAGCAAAGAAACGTATGATAAATTTAACTTCTTAATTTCTGAACGCTTATGGAAAGGAAAGATTGGATATGTTGCACGAAGAATTAAAAAAACGAAAACAGGAACTCGGACTCACAAACGAACAATTATCCCACTTATCGGGCGTTCCTCTTGGAACTCTCAACAAGATTATGAACGGCGATACCAAATCTCCACGCTATCATACATTGGCTGCAATTAACAAAGTCCTTTTCCCTGCAGATACTTCCGCAGATACAGTCTGTGAAGCAACCCTAAACTATCATGCGAGCTCTCAACACGATTATACTTTAGCCGACTACTATTCGCTCCCTGACGATGTGAGGGCTGAATTAATCGACGGACATTTGATTTACATGGAAGCTCCCTCTCTGTCTCACCAAGAGATTAGCCTTCTCCTGGCATCGGCTCTTCACCATTTTATTCGGAAGAATCATGGAGGCTGTAAAGTATTTACGGCTCCTCTCGACGTCCAGTTAGATTGTGATGAAAAGACAGTTGTTCAACCGGATATTCTTGTCTCCTGCAAAAAGGACACACGCACAAAAAGAGGTATCTACGGCGCCCCGGATATGTGTATCGAAATCGTTTCTCCCTCCTCCCGGAAGCTGGATTACGGTACAAAGATGGCAAAATACTTAAATGCCGGCGTCCGCGAGTACTGGATAGTTGATTTGGAACAGGAAAGGGTTGTCTGCTACTTCTTTGAAGAAGAATTCTATCCCGTACTCTTCACATTTCATGACAAAGTTCCGGTTCGCATCTTTGAAGGAAAATTAGAGATGGATTTTGAAGATATCAAGAAACAGATGGATGAAGTATAAATTACGTAAAGCGAGCAGGCTGAATCACCTGCTCGTTTTTTCTCTTCCAAAATCATCTTATTTTACACCATATGGCAGGCTACCTTATGCCCGCTCTTTACTTCCCGAAATACCGGCGCTTCCTTCCGACACTGTTCCGTTGCATGCGGGCAACGACTGGCAAACGCGCAACCACAGAAATTCTCCGTTTTCACCGGTTGTTCCCCTTTTAACCCAGAAAAATCTTTTCGCTTTCGATATGGGTCCGGAGCCGATGCAAAGAGCGCTTTCGTATATGGATGCAATGGATGTGCAAACAATTCTTCCGTATCCGTCTCCTCCACGAGAGAACCAAGATACATGACGCCTACCCGGTCTGAAATGAAACGAATCACACCAATATCATGCGAAATAAAAAGAAGACTTACTTTTAATTCTTTTTGCAGTTTCATCATCATATTTAAAATCTGTGCCTGAATAGACACATCAAGAGCCGATACCGGTTCATCACATACAATGAGCTTCGGTTCAATAATCAACGCGCTCGCTATTCCCAGGCGTTGTACCTGACCACCGGATAGCTCGTGCGGAAACCGGAAATAATGTTCTTCGGACAATCCTACTGTCTTTAATGTTTGAACGACCTGTTCTTTTCGCTTTTTAGCATCTTTTACTCCATGTACCGAGAGAATTTCTTCCAATATCTCTCCGATTCGCTGTCGTGGATTTAGCGCAGACAACGTATTTTGGAATACCATCTGCAAATCTTTACGAAACGGGCGGAATTCCTTGTCGCTTAACTGGCACAAATCTTTTCCTTGATAAAGAATACTTCCGCTATCCGCCTGATTCAGTCCGACAATCGTCCTTCCTGTCGTAGATTTCCCACATCCGGATTCCCCTACAATGCCATAAGTCTCTCCTTCATTTATGTAAAAGGAAACATTGTCTACCGCGTACATCCGCTCTTTCGGCCCGAATAACTTTCCTCCTTTTCCATGCACAGGATAGGTTTTCTTTAGGTTCTTGATTTCCAGTAAATGTTCACTCATACTTACGACACTCCTTCCTGTTGTGCATAGTTCCAGCATTTGACAGAATGTCCATTCCCAACATCGACAAATGGAGGCTGTTTTGTTCTGCATCTTTCATCCGCATACCGACATCGCGTGCAAAAATGACACCCCTCCGGTATGTTCGAAAGAGACGGCACAATTCCTTCAATTGTAGGAAGTTCCTCTCCGCGCTTTACACCAAGATGCGGAATACAGGCAAGCAATCCCTGGGTATATGGATGGAGAGGTCTGTCAAACAATTCTTCTGTCGACGCATCCTCCACCACCTGCCCCAGATACATTACTTTTATACTATGGCAAAGTTGTGCTACCGCTCCCATATCATGCGTGATAAACAAGACGGACATCCCCAGTTTCTCATTCAGCTCCTGCATCAAATGTAAAATCTGTTCCTGAATCGTCACATCCAACGCTGTCGTCGGCTCGTCCGCAATCAGAAGCTTCGGCTCGCACGCTAATGCCATCGCAATCATGACTCTCTGCTGCATTCCGCCGGATAATTCAAACGGATATTTCTTCATACATGTTTCCGGACTCGGAATCCCGGTTAATTTCAGCATCTCCACCGAACGTTCCTTCGCTTCCTGCTTCGTCATCGTTTTGTGAAGGAGCAGGATTTCACTCAACTGCTTCCCAACCGTATGAACCGGACTCAAGGAGTTTAACGGGTCTTGGAAAATAATGGAGATGCTGTTGCCACGTATTTCCCGCATCCCATCCAAAGATTTTTTCAGTAAATCTTCGCCTTCGAATAAGATTTCACCTTCATATTTTACTGCGGTATCATGGTCTCTCAATCTCAAAATAGATTGAGACATCACACTCTTTCCCGAACCGGATTCCCCTACGACTCCTGTAATCTCGCCTTGACGAATCTGTAGCGACACGCCGTCTACCGCCGGAAGCCATTTTTTATGAACCGGAAACAACACACGCAAATCTTTTATGTCAAGCATTGGTTTTTCCATTATTTTTTCACGCCTCCCTTCACTCTCGGGTCTAAGAAATCCCTGAGTCCGTCTCCCAGCAGATTCAGACTTAATACACACAAAATCACTGCCGCACCCGGACAAATCATCGTCCATGGCGCCTTGGAAAATACAAGTTTACTAGCCTGCAGCATATTTCCCCAGCTTGCCGCAGGAGCCGGAACCCCTGCTCCCAGAAAACTTAGAGATGCCTCTGAAATAATCGCCTGTGCGAAAATAAAAGACGCCTGTACCGTAAGCGGAGAAATCACCCCCGGCAAAATCATTTTCCACAGAATGCGGAAATGACTGAACCCTTGCACTCTCGCAGCTTCCACATAGGTCTGTTCTTTAATAACCATGGCGCTTGCCCTGACCGTTCTCGCCACACTCGGCGTATACACGATTGTCAGCGCAATGACTACGTTCCAGCTTGATGCACCGAGAGATGCAATCAAGGCTATCGCCAATAAGATACCCGGAATGGCAATCAGACCATCACATATTCTCATAAGAATCTGGTCCAGGATTCTAAAATAACTGGCATAAAGTCCGATGATAATTCCAAACACACAGGAGAATAGCGCAACGCATCCCCCTACCCACAAGGACACTCTTGCTCCATACATCAATCGAATAAAAAGGTCTCTGCCGAATTCATCCGTTCCGAGCAAAAATTCTCCTCCAGGCTCTTTCAATCGATTTGCCACTTCCATGGCATTCGGGTCTACGCGGCTTACAATCGGCACTAAAATCGCCGCAAGTAAAATCATTGAAAATCCAACCGCTCCAATTAACAGCGCCGGGCTTGCCAGAAGTCTTTCCCTGCGAAGCTGGCGTTGTTCTTTAAAAATCCCCATGCTTGCTTCCGTCATATTTTTTCTATTTAACCACATCACTTACCTCCTACTTCCGTCCCGGATGAAGTCGCGGGTCGACCACACCATATAGGATATCTACGATAAGATTCACAAACACATACAGGAATGTCACGAACAGAACGACACCCTGAATCAAAAAGACGTCTCTTCGATTAATCGCACCAATCGTCAGCATCCCGATTCCGGGAATATTAAATAAAGTTTCCGTCACAATCGTTCCCGTAATCAAGCTTCCAAAAGACTGTCCAATCGCGGTCAGAATCACCGGAGCTCCATTCTTTAGTCCGTATGTGAGAATCACTTTTTGCTCTTTCAATCCCTTTGCTCTTGCCGTATGAATATAATTTTTATGCAGGACGTCCAGAAGTGCAGAACGGGTCATTCGCGTCAGATATGCCGCCTGTACGATGCCAAGGGACAATGCCGGAAGAAACAGATATTTCAAATGCTCTCCTAACCCCTGACTCAGTGTTGCATATCCTGCCACCGGAAAAATGTGATGATACACACTCAGTCCCAGCATCAGAAACATACTGAGCAGAAAACCGGGAAGAGCCGCCCCGAAAAGGGATGTTGTCACTGCCGCCACATCAATCGCAGTTCCTCGTTTATAAGCCGCTATCAATCCAAGTGGAATTGAAAGCACTAACGCAATCATCTGAGAAAAAATTGCGAGACTTAATGTCGGTGGGAAATATTCTGCAATCGCTTCCGTAACCGGCTGGCGCAAGAAGTAGGAACTTCCCCAATCCCCACTCAATACTCCGCCAAACCAGTCCAAATATTGTGTAAGAAACGGACGGTCAAACCCTAATTCCGCATTCAACTGTGCGATTTGCTCCGACGTCGCTTCCATCCCGAGAAGCGCGGTAGCCGGACCTCCCGGAATCATATAGACTATAAGAAACGCAACGCAGGATACAACGAACATCACCGGAATTAAGGATAAGATTCGCTTTCCAATATAAGATAACATAAAACTCCTTTCTCATAAAAACGGCGGAATGCTTACTGCAGACCGCCGCTATCCTGATACTTATTTTGTCACACTTGCACTCCAGTAGATTGGGAAACGGAGATATCCTGCTCCCTCTACATTTGCTCTCATTGCGCTGATACCTGTATAATGTCCGAGAACTGTCGCCGCTCCATCTTCATAGAGGAATGTCTGAAGTTCCGCCCACGCTTTTGATGCCTCTTCTTCTGTCGCAGCAGAGCGAATTGCCTGAATTCCATCTGTCACTTCCTGACGGTCCAGTCCTGCCCATCCTTTATCTAACACAGATAACTGAATCGGAAGCATGTTGTAGCTGTTGCTTGTGATAAACATGCTGAACTGTTTTGGATTTGCACGATGTTCCATAAATGTACTGAAATCATAACTTTCTACTTCTGCATTAAATCCTGCTTTCTTTAACTGCTCCTGCACAACCAATGTTGCATTGTACATCTCCGCGTAATCCGGTGTTGTGACAAGAACAATCTTCTCATTGTTATATCCGGCTTCTGCAAGTAATTTTTTTGCTTTCTCCGTATCTGCCTGATTATAGTACTCTTTTCCTGCATCTGTTCCCCATTGAGCATCTGTCGGAACAGACCAGCCTGCATTTAATTCAAATAAGTCCGGATTTCCGTAGCTTGCAAGACAGATATCTTCACAGTTCAATGCTGCAAGAGCGGCCTGTCTTACCTTCTCATTTGCCATAACTCCTTCTGTCGTGTTAAGGAAGAGATTCAATGTTCCTCCTCGTTCTACAGACATTTTTAAGTTCGTATCTTTTACAAGCTCTTCATAATTATCTGCCGGAATCTCCTCTGCGATATCGTACTGTCCGCTCTGGATTCCCGCGATACGTGTTGCCGTATCTGTGACAACTTCAAAATAAATCGTATCTGTGACCGCCTTCTTTTCCCCTGCAAGTCCGCTTGCTTCACCTTCGGACGGCTGATACTCTTCGTATTTTTCTAATTTTACATACTGGTCTTGTTTCCACTCTGCCACTTTGTAAGGACCTGTACCGATATACTCTGTGATTCCTTCCTCTGTCGCTGACTCTACCACCTCTGCCGGATAGATTGCCGCAAACTGAATCGGGCTCGCTAAAATCATGAGAATATCAGAAGAAGCCTGATTTACATTCAGCTTCACCGTATAGTCATCTGCCTTTTCAAATGTGGAACCGCCAATCAACGTATTTGCTTTCGCTGAGATTTCCAGCCAACGGTTCATGGAAGCAACTACATCGTCCGCTGTCATTTCTTCTCCATTATGGAATTTCACACCCTCACGAAGCTTAATCGTATAAACCATGCCATCTTCACTCACTTCGTAAGACTCTGCAAGAACCGGCGTCGGTTCATAGTTTGCATTCATGGCAAACAACGGCTCATATACATGAATCCCGATTCCACCTACAATGTTAGAATTGACGGATGGTGGGTCCAAAGACGGCGGGTTTGCAGAAATTGCAATCCGAAGTTCGCTATCCTTTGTACTTTCCGCTTTTGCTGCATCTTTCTTGGAATCCTTCGAGCCGCCGCAGCCTGACAGTAAAAGTGCCGCGCACATCGTTACTGCCAAAACACGCGCTAATAACTTTCTTTTCATATATTTCCTCCTCTTGTGTTGTTTTGACTTTAACATTATATTGGAATATACTTTCCCCGTCCAATTGATTTATCCCATACAAAACGCTCACTTATTGAAAAAATATATAACGAAAATCTATCCTAGTTTTTTATTTCTGTATTCATTGGCTGACATGCCCGTATATTTCTTAAAGACTCTGGAAAAATGTGCGATATCAAAGAACCCTACCATCTCCGCCACGTCTCCAACCCGCAGTGACAAATCTTTCAGTAATTCCTTCGCTTCCCGTATCCGCACTTCATTGAGAAGTTCGCTGAAGCTTTTCTTTGTATGTCCATTCAGAAGTTTGCTCAAATGCCATTGGCTGACATACATCTTCTCCGCCAGCTCCGCAAGCGTCAGTTTCTCCGCATAATGCGCATCCAGATATTCCAACGCATGTTTCACAAGAAAACTTCCGGATTCTCCTTGCTTCTCCTCTTCCGCTTCGGGACTTTCCTCCTTCTCTTCTTTTCGTTTCAGCGTATCTACCATATACCGCACCGCTTCCTCTATCTCAGCAAGATTCGATGGTTTTAATAAGAATCTGCACACGCCCAGGTTGATTGCCGTCTGTGCAAAATCAAAATCCCGATATCCCGTCAGAATGGTAATCATCATGTCCCTGTGTTCTTCACGCAATTCAGCAATCATTTGAAGCCCCTGTAAGCCGGGCATCGCGATATCTGAAAACACAATATCCGGATTCATCTCTTCGATGAGTTCCATCCCTTCATTCCCGTCGTATGCCGTCCCTACAATTTCACATCCATACTGTTCCCACTGAACGACTTTGGACAGCCCTTCTACAATAATCGGCTCATCATCAATAATTACTACTTTAAACATGTTCCTTTATCCTTTAAATCATATTCTTTGTTCTGTTCTTCGTAGAGAAAAAGCCCTTCTGCGACCGCGTCTTCCGCACTCACCTCTCCCGTCACAATCTGCGGCATTCCCTCAAATGTTGAAGAACGGCAAGTTCCATGAAACAGGTCCTGCACTGCCTGATTCATGGAAGTGATGCCATCCAGCATCTCAAATGCTCTCATATGAAGCGATGTGAATTTCTTCGGGTCTGCATCCGGCGTCGTTTTCAGCGCCGATGTTGTATGTCCCGCAAAATCTGCTATCATTTTATCGGTTGTCATATAATTCACAAAAGAAACGGCCGCTTCTCTCTTCGCCTCATCTTCCCACGCTTTCCTTGAGATATAATATCCCATGGAGATTCCTCCGATTAAGTCTGTCGCTTCCCGTTCTCCGAAAGCCGGGACATACGTCACCGTAAACTTATCTAACTTCCCGTAGTCCAACGTAGTCTCATCATCCGGGTCGGTCTGACATGCAGATACAATCCCTCCCAGTTTCCACGAACCATCCAGGAGAAACGCTGCTTTCCCGCTCGTGAAAAGTCCAAACGTTTCTTCGTCTTTTACTTCCAGCGTATTATCCGGAAAATAGCCCTTTTCATATAATTTTTTGATGTCCTTCATCCCCGCAACCCAGGCAGGGCCATTCCCGCTATCTATCTCTTTCGGAATCTCCGTATGGGTTCCTCTCTTCGTATGATTAAACACGCTGTACTCCCACCAATAATGCGGAATATCTCCTAATGCCGCAGCTATCGGCGTATATCCGGCGTCCTTGATTTTCTCACAGTCTTCCAGAAATGCCTCCCATGTATAATCTGCTCCCGGAAGTTCCACACCGGCCGCATCCAATATCTCTTTATTGCAAAATAATGCCTCCCAGTATCCGTTGACCGGTACGGCATATCTCTTCCCATCCACAGCAGAAGCCTGCATTGCCTCCTCCTTCATATTCTTCGCATAATCCGGATAAGTCTCTCGTATTTCTTCGATTGAAACGACCTTGTTCTGCTTAATGAATGAATCTGCATCTGCGCCGGAAAAGAAGAAGAGTACGTCCGCCTCCGCGCCGGAACGGAAATCCGTCTCGATTCTTGCTTTGAACTTCTCATCCGATGTCACCGAAGAATCGCTGATTTTCACATCTGTCTCCTCTTCAAATGCACTGATTGCGTTCTTATAAGCCTTTGCATTTCCATCCTCCCCTGCAAATGTCGTAATAACGTTCAAGGAAATTTCTTCTTTCGTATTTCCATCGCAAGCTTTCTTCACTCCACATCCGCTCAAAGAAGAAAGGGATATCGTTGCTGTCAATAATAGAGCTATCATTTTTTTCTTCATAATTCGTCTCCTATTTCTTCGTGTTCTTCCTTCACACAAATCGTAAGCTTGGCACAAATGTAGTTTTCATCCGCCTGCTCAATTTTCAGTCCGCAATCCTCCCCATAGAGAAGCTGTAACCGCTGATTGACATTTGCGATTCCCATATTGCCGGAGGACTCTGTCTGCGGATTGTAGTTGCCTTCCAAAAGCTGTTGAATCTTCTCTTTTTCATGTTCCTCCAACTGTCCCTCATTGACAATCTCAAGATAGAGAAAATCCCCTTCCCGATATCCGTTCAGCTCAATCACACGCTTTCCACGTCTTCCCGCTCCATGTTCCACCGCATTCTCAATGACAGGCTGAAGAATGAGTCTCGGCACTTTGTATTTCATAATCTCATCCGGAAGATTCTTGAGAATCTCCAGCCGGTTTCCAAATCGCTCTGATATGATGAAGAAATATGCGTTGACATACACCATTTCTTCTGAAAGCATTACTTCCGGCTCATGTCTCCGGTCGATTCCCGCATCCATAATCGTGGAAAGGGCTTCTATCATCTGCGATACTTTTTCATTCCCGGAAAGTCTCGCCTCCCAGTTGATAATCTCCAACGTATTGTTCATGAAATGTGGATTTAATCTTGCCTGCAGCGCTCGGATTCTCGCGTCCTGAAGAGCAATCTCTTCCTCATACACATGGTCAAACAAGTCTTTCAATTTCTCGGACATATGGTTAAACGCCTGAATCAAATATTGAAACTCCCTGCTTTTTGGTACATAGGTAAGCTGAAAACCAAGATTTCCACGCTTGATTTCCTCCACGCTTTCCACAATCTTCTCAATCGGCTTCGCTACATGCTCTGTAAAAACCTGCAGCATACAGATTAAAATCAGGATAAAGCAAACGACCATAACAATTAACAATTCCTGATAACCATATAATGGAGAAATAGAACTGCTGTCATCAAACCTCACCAACACCTGAAGCTTCAAATCTCCCGCGTTCATCCTGTGGTACAACCTCAAAATCCCATTTTCCCAACAAAATCCCGAGCTTCCACCCATTTCCGTAACCCCTGTTTCCTCTTCCGTCACATGACTTCCTGTTAATTGCAGCCGGCATTGATTCAAATGCAATGTAACGGAAGTATCTTCCGCATACGCAGAATATGTTTCAAAGCAATACGACTGATTCACCCGAAGCACAAGCACAGCCACTTTATCATAACAGGCATTATAAATGTTTCTCACAAGATAGAGATGCTGTCCACAGCTATAGAATCCGGCAGACGTTCCGAGTTCTTCCGCATATTTTGCTATATAAGGATGCTTTTCCTCCCAATATGTTTTCACATGCTCAAAAGCTCCGTTTACACTCTCATTGTAGGTGCTGCAGCTTAGATTCTCCGGGTCTTCATCGAACCATAACATTGCCGCCTGCACCGCGTCTTTTCTGCTGTATTTATCCCGAAGATAGTAGGCAGAAGAACTGAGAAGTACTCTTGCAGGAATCTCTCCCCGTTCATACCGCTTATATTCCGAGACGATTGTCCCATCATAGGACAGCTCTCTGGAAAGCTGAATCACCTGATTCAACCTTCCTACGGTCATCTTATCATTATATTTTAACTGTGTGATTTGTTTTGAAATTTTATTATCAAAATGACTGCTATTGATGTAATAGAAATTGAATACTGCAATAAATACTGACGGAAAAAGCCAGCATATAAGAAGCAGCGTTGTCAAATATGACTTAATTGATATTTTCCTTTTCATAACCCTCGCCTTTAAATCGTTTCTTCTTTCCTCATTTCCTTTTTTCGAAGATACTTTCCCTATCCTAACATACTTCGGCACGAATTTACAACCCAATTTTCTATTATATCCATTCCCCAAAAGAAACATATCGCTAAATATGTCAAAATTTGTACAGATTTGTGCATTTCCACACAAAGAATCTTGCTTGCGAGATTCTTGCGCCTGCGGCGGTCGCACATGCGACATTTACAGCTTACGCCGCAGTGCGCATCCTGCCGGAGACTTTTTATGATATAGAAACAAAGTTTCTTATATCATAAAAAACAGATGGACTTATTCGCCCACCTGTTCTGCCATCTGATTCAACCAGTCTACCGCTTCCCATATACCATCTGTTGTAAACGGAAAATCTTTCGATATCTTTTCTTCGTCTTTTGTCGCTTCCCAGCAATATGCTCCCAACCAGTAAGACGCCCGAATCACATTCTCCTCTTCTGTTTTTTCTTGATACAGCCGGAATCTCAGCTTCCCGCTGCTTCCTGTAAACGGCTCTTTTTTCAACAGATTGATGCTAATCATGCCCTTCAAGTCAATCAATGTTCTTCCCTCCATCTTCCTTTCCACGTATAGACAATCATCATCACAGCTCCGATAAACCATGACAACGGATATACGACATAAATTCCTCGAATCGTTTCAAAGCCCGGCACGACAAACTGTACCCAAATCACACGGAACACGCAGAGCGCCAACAATGTAATGACCATCGGAGGAATCGTTCTTCCGGTTCCTCTGACCGTTCCTGCAAGCGAGTGCATGATTCCCAAAAAGAAATAGAACGGGCAGAAATATTTTGTTGCCAATACGCCGTAAGCAATCACTTCTGTATCGCTTGTAAAAATACTGATGATTGGCTTTGCAAATGTAAGCAAAAGGACTCCTGTCACAACTGTATAGATAATGCTCATGGCAAGCGTCACCCACATGCCTTTTTTCACCCGGTCTTTCTTTCCCGCTCCATAATTCTGTCCGGTAAATGTTGTCGCAGCCATGCTGAAACTCATAACCGGAAGGATATTGAATCCATCAACCTTCAAATACGCGCTGAAACCTGCCACCGCATTTGTGCCGAATCCGTTCACTCCTGTCTGTACCAGAACATTGGATAAAGAAATTACCATGTTCTGAATCCCAGACGGCAGGCCAATCTGTATAATCCTTGCCGCCATGTGTCTGTGAATCCTGATTTTCCTCAATGTCACCTGGTATTTATCCGGAACCCGCATAAGAAATCCTACAATCAAAATGCTGGAAATCAACTGACAGATATCGGTTGCAATCGCGGCTCCCGCTACCCCCATTTTCAGCACCGCAATGAAAAATACGTCTAATCCGATATTTAAAAATGATGCGACTCCAAGATACATCAAGGAACGTTTTGAGTTTCCGACCGCATTTAAAATACCTGCCGCCATATTGTAAATGACGTTAAATACCACTCCCGCGAAATATACTCTCAAATATTCTACCGACTGGTCCATGATATCTTCCGGCGTCTTCATCCACACAAGAATCTGCGGGCTGACCGCGATTCCTACTACTGTCAAAATCAGTCCGAGAACTACCGCGATTCCGAGCGCCGTATGTACCGCATCCTGCACTTTTTCTCTGTCTCCCGCTCCATATAGCTGCGCGACTACCACTCCTGCTCCCGTTGCCGCTCCTGTACTGAACGCAATCAGCAGATAGAGCAAAGAAGAGCTTGCCCCGACCGCCGCCAGCGCATCACTTCCTACAAAGTTTCCTACAATCACAGAATCCATCGTATTATACATCTGTTGCAGCAAGTTTCCCAAAATCAACGGAATCGAAAACCATAAAATCTGCTTCCATATATTCCCTTCCGTCATTAAAATTGTCTTTTGTCTCTTTCCCATTCCTTCTCTCCTTCTATCCGTTCCATACAGTATACTGTCTTCTCGTATGCAAGTATAGCACCAACTGAAAAGAGACACAAGATAGAATCCACCTCATGTCTCTCTCTTCTATTTTATATAACGCTTCAGTTCCCCACACAAATATGGAATCTGTTCCTGAAAATTCACCGCGTAGGTTCTTGCATCCTCATCCGCCATCGTTCCTTCGATACAAGCCACCACAAAATCTGCCGCAAGCTTCAGCGAATCTTCCAGGGAAAGTCCCCGCATCAGCCCACCTACTACAACAGAAGAATAGGCATCTCCTGTTCCATGAAAACTCTTAGAACATTTCTTCGTGAAATACTCAAATCTCTCGCCCTTCTGATTCAATGCAGCCACTCCAAGCTTATCTTCCTCATAGCTGACTCCTGTAATCGCCGCCGTCTTGCATCCAAGTTCCAGAAGTTTCTCCAGAAGTTCCTGTATATACGTGCTGTCATATTCTGTCCGATATGGCATTCCTGTCAGCAGCGCGGCTTCTGTCATATTCGGAATAATCACATCCGCTTTGGCACAGACTTTTGCCATCTCCGACGGGAACATCTCATCAAATGCCTGATAGAGCTTCCCGTTATCTGCCATTGCCGGGTCTACCACAATCACGTTCCCTTCTTTCCTGAATCTCTCAAAGAAATCGCATACTTGCTGACACTGTTCTGCCGAAGCCAGATATCCGGTATAAATCCCGTCAAAATCAATATTCTCTTTCTTCCATGCTTCTGCAATCGGCTCAATCTGGTCCGATAAGTCCTTCACCGTAAAATTCTTAAACATGGTATGTGTGGAAAGCACTGCCGTCGGCAAGATTCCGCATTCCACTCCCATAGCTGAAATGACCGGAAGCGCTACTGTAAGTGAACAGCTTCCCACACAGGATATATCTTGTAAAGTCACAATTCGTTTCATCATCTTCTACCTCCGTTCTTATTTGGAAGTATAGCAAAAACTGACATGATTAAAAACATCCATTTTACATATTTTTAACCATGCCAGTTCTGCTTTTTATTTTATTTTTTCTTTTGATTTTTTCTTTCCTGCTTCGTACTCCTTCAACGCGCCGATTGCCTTCTTTGACATTGGGAATAAAATAAAAATATTAAAAAGTGTCATGAGTCCAACACCTACATCCCCCAAATCCCATACGACTGTGTATGCCGCCAATCCTCCGATAAACAGCATCACAAGCGCCAGAATCTTATATGCAGTCTGAGACATCCAGTTATCTCCGAACAGGTATGCCACATTGCTTCTCGCATAGAATAAAATTCCAATAAATGTAGAAAAACTAAACAGCCATAGAATCACCGCAATAAAAATCACTCCGAATTGTCCCATATGATACTGCATCGCACCCTGCAGGAAATCCATTCCGACCGCTCCCTGCGTAAATTCCACCGGAGTTAGAAGCATAATAAACGCAGTACAGCTACAAATTACAATCGTGTCAATGAACACGCCAAGCGCCTGCACAAGTCCTACCTTCACCGGATGGTCTGTCTCCGCTGTCGCTGCCGCACAAGGCGCGGAACCGGAGCCTGCCTCATTAGAAAAAAGTCCACGTTTCACACCGTTCATAATCACCGCGCCGAATCCACCGGCTACGACCTGACGGATTCCAAACGCCTCCGAGAAGATTCTTCCGAACACTTCCGGAAGCTGCCCGATATTCAACAAGATAATCACGACTGTTACGACAAAATAGCATCCCGCCATAATCGGAACGAGGACGTCCAACACCTTCACCGTTGCATTCTTACGAAGCACAATGATTGCCGCAAGCACAACAAGCGCAACGGTTGTATAAATTGGCGGAATGTGAAACGCATTATCAAAAGCCGAAGTCACAGAATTACTGATAACCTGGCTGATTCCACACCAGCAGATTAATCCCGAAATCGCAAACAACACCGGAAGGATCCGATACCGTTTTACCTTACCGCTCTTTTCCTCCAAATATTTATGAATATAATACGCCGGACCGCCGCGATATCCGCCGTAAAGCGGGTCTTTTTCCTTATAAAGCTGTGCCAGAGTCGCCTCGATGAACGCGGTGGAAGAACCAATCAGAGCCGTCACCCACATCCAGAATACCGCTCCTGCGCCTCCTGCGGAAATCGCCGCCACAACACCGACCAGATTCCCCATTCCGACGCGGGTAGCCGTCGATACAACCAAAGACTGCACGACAGAAATCGCGCCTCCCCTTTTCTTACCTTCCTTTTTCTCCAAAAGCGTATGTATCATATCCGGAAATAATCTCACCGGAAGGAATCTCGTCTTCACCGTAAAATAAATTCCTGCCGGAATCAAAATGATTACAAGTAACGATAATGGAAGCATCTGGCCTCCCGGCAAGGGAATCGAAATCAAGTCTCCCCATAAGAAATTGTACACTGCTTTTATCAGATTCACAATTGCATCAACCATTTTGTTTTATCCTCTCTCTTTCTCATTCTCTTTCTGCTTCCGCAGCACTGATTTCATTCTAACACAAAATGATTTCTTTGCATATACTTTATCGCTTTAAAATTATATATCTTTGATGTGGTAAATTATTTATTTTCTTTTCTCTTGAGCAAAGCGACTGTTTCCACATGAACTGTGTGAACAAACTGGTCAACCGCCACGCATTTTACCACTTCATATCCCCTTGCCTGCATCATCTCCAGGTCTCTTGCGAGGCTTGTCACTTTGCAGGAAATATACACAATCTTGTCTACCCCATAGTCCAGAATCTTCGGGAGCGCTTTCGGATGAATCCCATCTCTTGGCGGGTCCAACACAATGACATCCGGTTTTTCTTCAATCTCATCCAATACTTTGAATACATCCCCTGCGATAAATTTACAGTTGAACAAGCCATTATGTTTTGCATTTTCCTTCGCAGCTTCCACCGCTTCTTCTATGATTTCCACTCCGATAACCTCTTTTGCCACCGGCGCAAGCATCTGTCCAATCGTTCCTGTCCCGCTGAACAAATCGTAGACGGTCAGATTGTGGATGTCCCCGATATACTCTCTTACCGTCTCATAGAGCACCTCTGCCCCTCTTGAATTCGGCTGGAAGAAAGAAAATGGTGTAATCTTGAATTCCATTCCAAGAAGCTCTTCATAGAAATAATCCTGTCCATAGAGGATTCTTGTCTCATCACTCTGCACCACATCCGAAAGAGAATCATTCAAAATGTGCAGGATTCCAACAATCTTTCCTTCTAAATCAAGGGCAAGCAGTTTCTCTACAAGCGGCTGCATTTCATGCTCTTCCTGTGTTGTTGTCACAAGGTTTACAAGAATTTCCCCTGTCTTATCTCCTCTTCTCAGAAGAAGGTGACGAAGATATCCCACATGCTGCATCTTCTTATAATAGCTGACATTTTTTTCCTGAAAATGCTCCAAGACACAGAGAAGAATCTTGGTTAAATCTTTATGTACAAGCTTGCAGTCTCCTGCCGTCAGCACATCATAGGTGCTTCCTTTCTTATGGAGTCCCAAAGAAAGCGGTCCGTCTTTATACTCATCGCCAAAAGAGAATTCCATCTTGTTCCGGTAAGAGAATTCTTTCGGACTTGCCTTCACTCCCTCGAAAACATATTCTCCTTGAACGACAGCGTCCAGAATCTCTTTCACCTGCTGCCCTTTCATCTTCATCTGCTCTTCGTAAGACATGGTTTGGTACATACAGCCTCCGCATGCCGGGAAAATGCTGCATACCGGCTCTCTTGTCTCAAGAGGAGAGGTTTCCAATACTTCCAAAAGTCGTCCCTCTGCTTTCCCTTTTCGAAGTTTGTTCACACAGAACTTCACTTTCTGTCCCGGAATTCCGTTTTTTACAATGACACGTTTCCCTTCCTCCGGAACTGTTACGATTCCTTTATTCGGAAACTCTACCTTCTCAATCATTCCTTCATAAATCTGTCCTTTTTTCATCTATCATAATCTCCATTCATTTTAAAAGGACGCAGCCACTTCAACTACGTCCTTCTCGTCTTATCATCCAATTCTAAACTTCGTCTGCATCTCCGAAAAATTCATCATCATCGAAATCATCTTCAAAATCTTCATCGAAGTCTTCCAGATAATCCGGTGTAAAGAAAGAATATACTGCATAAGCAATTCCTGCTACTGCTGCAATTACACCAATAATTGCGAGAACCCAAAGAATTGTTGTCTTTGCCTTATCTTCATCTTTCTTGTGTAATAATTCACTCATTTTAGATGCTGCGATAATATCTTCAAATTTGCTGCTCATAAATACACATCCTTTCTCTTTCTAATTCATAAGATACAATTATCATTGTTATCATTATAACACCAATGTCTGACTTTTACTACTGATTTATCAGTTTTTATATCTTTTGTAGTTTTGCAAATGTTGCAAACATTTTCTTCACTCCTACATGGTCGAACTGTACCGTCACTTCGTAGTCTCTGCCTCCTGCGTTCATTCCGATTACAAGCCCTTCCCCGAATTTAATATGTTTCACTCTGTCTCCCACATCATATCCCGGACCATCAGCATTCATTGTACCAAACTGCTGAATCGGCTTCGGTGTCTGGGATGCCTTTGCGTGAAAACTCTGCTTTGCCTGCATATATGCGGTAGGCTTCGGCATCTCCATGTTTTCTTTTCTCACCGTATTTCCTGTGGACAAAAGATACACCGGAACTTCCTTCAAGAATCGCGACATCTTATTATATTGCGTTTCCCCGCGAATCATTCGTCTCCTCGCATAAGTGAAAATCAACTCTTCTTTTGCTCTGGTGATTCCCACATAGCAAAGCCGCCGTTCTTCTTCGATTTCCATCGGGTCATCCGACGTAATCGTCATATAACTCGGAAACAATCCGTCTTCCATCCCCGCCAGATACACGCGTGGAAATTCCAGTCCTTTTGCGCTATGTAACGTCATTAATACCACATAATCACTGTTTTCATCCAGGCTGTCGATATCGGCGACAAGCGCTACCTCCTCCAGAAAACCACTCAACGTCGGTCTCTCATTTTCACAGGATTCCTCGTAAGCAACCATCTTATTCTTCAACTCGTCAATATTTTCCATACGAGCTTCTGCTTCCTCGTCTCCTTCGGCTTCCAGATATTCTTTATAACATGTCATCTCTATAATCTCATCCAGCAATTCCGAAATGCCAAGATTCGACGACGCTTGTTTCAGATGCTCAATCAAGGCAACAAACGAATCCAGCTTCGCGATTCCTCTCCCGATACCCGGAATCATAGCGGCGCTGCAAAGCGCATCATAAAACGAAATTCCACGCTCCAATGCATTTTCCTGCACCCTATTCATTGTCGTCGCGCCGATTCCCCGCTTCGGCACGTTCAGTATTCTCTTGACCGCCAAATCGTCTTTCCCATTATCAATGGTTTTCAAATAGGCAAGCAAATCTTTGATTTCCCGCCTTGCATAGAAGTTGACCCCTCCAACCACTTTATACGGAATATTGGCTGTCACAAATTTCTCTTCGAACATACGGGACTGTGCGTTAGTTCGATACAAAATGGCATGGTCATGGTACGTTCCCGAACCGCTTGCCACCTTCTTCTGAATGTCTCCGACGATATACTCTGCCTCCTCATAAGCAGAATCAAATTCTCGAAAACGGATTTTCTCGCCTTCTCCGTTTTCCGTCCAAAGACGCTTGTCTTTTCGGCCCACATTGTGGCTAATCACCGCATTTGCCGCATCCAAAATGTTGAATGTGGAACGATAATTCTGCTCCAACTTCAGAACCTTTGCATCCTCGAACTCTTTTTCAAAGTTCAAAATATTATGGATATTCGCTCCCCGAAACTTATAGATGGACTGGTCGTCGTCTCCGACAACACAAAGGTTCTTATATTTTCCCGCCAAAATGCGAATCAACTGGAACTGCACCGTATTCGTGTCCTGATATTCATCCACCATAATATAGCGGAACCGTTCCTGATAATATTCCAGTACATCCGGCTGAGTCTCAAAAAGCTGAACCGTTTTCAATAATAAATCATCAAAATCCAACGCATTATTTGATTTCAGCGTTTTCTCATACTCTTCATATACTTCTGCGATTTTTTTCTGTCTGAAATCTCCTCCCGCACGCAGGCGGAATTCTTCCGGCACAATCATCTCATTCTTTGCGGAAGAAATGGCATTTAACAGCGCCCTTTCTTTGAAATTCTTCGTGTCGACCTGTAAAAATCTGCAAACGTCCTTCATCACCGACTTCTGGTCGTCCGCGTCATAGATTGTAAAATTTGTATCATACCCAAGACGGTCAATAAATCTTCTTAAAATCCGCACACACATCGAATGAAACGTACTGACCCAGATACTCTCCGAGCCAAATCCGACAAGATTATCCACTCGTTCTCTCATCTCGCCTGCCGCTTTGTTCGTAAATGTAATCGCAAGAATATTCCAGGGATTGATTCCCTTTTCTTCTATTAAATAGGCAATCCTGTGGGTCAGCACTCTCGTTTTCCCAGAACCTGCCCCCGCAAGAATCAAAAGAGGTCCTTCCGTATAGAATACCGCCTCTTTCTGCTCTGCATTTAATGTATCATATATGCTCATATTGTCTCCCTTTCCGCTAGTTTCTCGGTTCTTCCTGCATGATTCGCAAGATTTCCTTGTCCATATCCTTCATACCATACAGACCGATTCTTGCCATATTTTGAATACATTGCTCCGGTGTCTCGGCACAGATTCCATCACTGACGCGAAGCGGCGCATGATGAATCGCAGTAATCGCGCTCATAAGCGCTGCAGAAGAACCTGTTGCAACTTTCAATGCACATCCTACTTTCCCACCATCACAAATCATCCCTGTGACAGTACCGGACATATTGCGAATCGCATATCCAATCTGCTCGTCTGTTCCACCGAACACATACGTCATTCCGGCCGCTGCCGCCGTCGAAGAAGCCATCACACAGGAACACATCGGCGATAATTTCCCAATCCAGGCATTCATATACCGGTTGATAAGATGGGCAAATGCAAGGGCACGTACTTTCTTCTCCCTGGAAGCGCAAACTGCATCCGCCGCCTCACTTACTGGAAAAATGACGACAAGTCCTTTCGTTCCGGCGCCGGAACTGCTCATCGTAGGAAGCGGGCATCCGTCCAGCCTGCTCTCTGCCGCCGCGCTTACTTTCTGTATCACGCGCGCCAAAAGATTCTCTCCCAAAATAGACGTCTTCGTCTCTGTCCGGATTGCATCTGCAATCCCAATTCCTATCTTCTCATGCTCGGAATACGAAGCAAGTGATTCATTCATCTCTACACCATCTAATAAAAAGTATAATGCTTCTTCCGGAGCCAAATCCACCAATTTTCGGATTTCCGCAATCGTCATCTCTTTCAAGGCTTGAACCAGACTGTCTTCCGCATTTCCTCCCTGCCTGCCTTCCTCTTCCATAATCACAACTCCATTCTTACGAAGTTCTGCCACATGGGTATGTGCATTCCGAATGACGCAGCAGCTCATCTCATGCTCTGTACGAAGCACACATTTCACATATAGGCCGCGCTCCTCTTCCTTCCACTGTACCTTCACATTTCCTGATTCTACCAATGCCGTTGCCTCTTTCAGAATCTCCGGCGTAATGTCTTCCAGCATCTCCAGCTTCTTCTCCGGATTCCTGAGAAATGCTCCTAAGGCTGCCGCATAGTTCAATCCCACTTCCGAACAGTTTGGTATCCCTGCCGACATTCCGTTTTTATAAATTCCGGAATTGACTTCCACTTCTATGTCTATCACGTTTTCTTCTAATAAATTTCCCGCATTCGCCGCACAAAAAGCCACGCAAACCGGCTCTGTACACCCAAGCGCCGGAACGACATCTTTCCTCAATAATTCTATCATCTGTTGTACTGTCAACATGTTCTTCATCCTCTTCTTATCGAATATACGTTCCCTTGTATTGTAACACATCGCTCCCTGCATCGCAACCATCCTATATCATATATTTTTATACTTCTTTTATTCCTTCTTACAGCATCTTTTCAAATGGAATCAAACAAATCCCATATTCTTCCGCCGCTTTTTCTGCGTTCTCTTCAAATCCGCTTTTCGAAAACACATAATAATATTTTTTCGGATAAGACAGCAAAGCTCCTCTATCCATCAATGTATTCAACACCTTGACATCGACCTTTTCGTTTCTCCATTTACACTCGCCAAGCAACGCCGTTTTTTCTCCCAAGGCAACAATATCTATCTCTTCCTCTCGTTTTTCTTTCGGATTGGTTCCCCACCATCTGCCCATCTTTCCAAACATAAACGGCAATGTATGATAAATGTCCGGGCGATACAAGTATTGCCTGCAAATATCCTCGAAAATACTTTCCATAAAGGAATTCAACTGTGGCTTTACCATAGTTTCATAAATCGTTTCTCCAACTCCCATAGAAATGGTCGTAATATTCGGACGTACAAAACGATACCAAAACAAAAACATATTGTCTCGTAAACGGTATAAAGTTTTTCGACTATTCTCTTTTTCCGTAATCGGTTGTTCCTTTTCCACAATTCCGATAAGTTTATCACATTCCACTAAAAAATAAAAGCAGAAGCATATCTTTTTCGTCTTATCCTTGAACTTCACCAGAGTTGTACAGAAATAGTTAATACCTTGCCTTTATAGCTTGCCGAAATAGTCCCTCCCATTTTTTCAATCAATTCTTTCGATATCGCCAAACCAAGTCCTGTTGATTTGCGGGCATCATTTACCGTATAAAAGCGGTCAAATAGACGTTCGACCTGCGTCTCCGTCAATCCAGACGCATGATTTGAAAATAAAAACTCCTTATTCTCGGTTAAAACAACTTCCAGGTCGCCATCGCTATATTTCACAGCATTGCTAATAATGTTTCCTAGGATACGAGATAACGCATTCTCATTTCCTTTTCCCAATACTCTCTTATCGGGCATCGTTATCTTCGGTATAATATTGTTCTGTTTCAGTACAGAATAATAAGAAGAGAGACAGCTTTCCAACACTCCGTTCAAATTTACAGTTTCGATTTTCATTTCTTCGGTGTTGGATACCGCTAGTGTATACTGAAATAATTCTTCGGTAAGCTGCTTCATTGCCTTCGTACGATTTTCTATCGCCATAAGATAATTTCTTCCTTCTTCTGAGCATTCCTCCTGCTCCAGCAGTTTTAAGTACCCATAGATAGCGGTTAATGGTGTTCTTAAATCATGAGAAATATTTGTAACCGCTTCTTTTAACTCTAAATCTCCATGCTCAAACTTCTGTCGTCTTTGATTGAAATCTTTGAGCTGTGTATTGATAGATGAAGCCAGTTGTCTCATGTCCGTATCATGGCTGGATATTTGAATCAGGGTATTTGTATGATTCTGTATTTTTTCTGCAAAAGCCTGATTTATCTCCCTTGCCGATTTTTTCAGAAGATGCACTTTCATAAAAAGCATTCCAATGATAATCACTAATCCTAAAATCAATACACATACCCCAATATCCATATCCAATCCCTCTATTTCATATTTTTTCGTTTGAAGAAGAAAACACCGATTCCTGTTGTAATTACTGTGACGCCAACAGAGTACAGACACATCTCATTCAGATTTTTTATATCTCTTCTTGCATATTGCATTTCCTGTCCTACTGGAAGCGCGTTATAAATAAATTCTAACTGCTCTCTTTCTTTTCCCCCAACATACGCCGTATTTATTGTCCCGTCATACCATACTTTCGGATTGTCTAAAATTCTTTGCACTTCGTTCAAAAATGCAATCGATAAAAACACAAACAAAATGCACAGAATCGGTGCGATTGCTTTGCTTGAAACTAAATGGGTAATCATCGTGAAGATAGCGCAAAATGCGACGACTGTAATCAGGCTTCCAAAGACAATCAATACTACTTTTTTTACAGGAATCGTCAACCCTCCAATCATCGGAATGCCAACAACCACATTCGCCAACATATAGGAACCACACATAAAAAATGATGCAGCAATATTCACAATCAGATTCGAAAAATAAATTTCGGTTCTCTTATGTCCTGCAATGATTTTATTTCTCATCGTGCCGTCCATGTACTCTACACCGACAAATAGAGAACAAAATATCGCACTGATGACTCCAATCATAAGAGTATAGACGAAAAATGTGCTATTTAGATTTACCTTCGCATGATACCCTACTAATTGTCTATATTGCTGAAAACATAGGAAACTTCCTGCAAAAAACATAAATCCCATGCCAATGAAAAATAATTTATTCTTAATCATTCTTGAAAAATTAGCATATAACAGATTACTCATGGCTTGCACCTCCTACCAAATTGATGTAATAGCTTTCCAATGTCTCTGCCTGTTCGTGTAAACTGGTAATAAAGCAATTATCCTGTGCCAATTTTAAGGTTAAGTCAGATACAGGAACTTCTCCATATAGATTGGCAACTGTATCCGAGAGTATCTCATACTCCATGTTCATCATATCAAGGACACGAGCCAATACAGTAGTATCTGTTACTGTGAGTCTCACACAACTCCGGCATACTTTCCACAGTTCTTTTGCCTCTATTTCTTTTACCATACGGCCGCTTGCAATAAAACCATAATGGGTAGCCAACCGAGAAAGTTCGTCCAGATTATGGCTGGAAATCAATATCGTAATCTGTTTTTTTCTGTTTAA
Organism: uncultured Lachnospiraceae bacterium; assembly: GCA_905197485.1. Classification (GTDB taxonomy): domain Bacteria; phylum Bacillota; class Clostridia; order Lachnospirales; family Lachnospiraceae; genus Faecalimonas. The sequence continues at coordinate 70,931 of CAJJYZ010000001.1, forward strand.
TTTTAAGATTAATTCTCTCATTTCGATGATGCCTTGCGGGTCAAGACCGTTCCCAGGTTCGTCAAGAATCAGGAAGTCCGGACTTCCCACGAGAGCGACTGCAATCCCTAATCTTTGACGCATCCCCAAAGAAAAATGCTTTACCTTTTTCTTTCCTGCTTTCTCCAATCCAACAAGATGTAACAACTCATCTATACCATCATATGAAGGCATACCTAACATCTGATATTGTTGTTTGAGATTGTTTTTCGCCGTCATATCCATATAGATTGCGGGTGTTTCAACGACTGCCCCTATTCTCTTTTGTGAATGCAGAATATTCTTATCTGTATTTTTCACACCATATAACGTATACGTTCCGGATGTTGGCGATTGCAAGCCACACACCATACGGATGAATGTCGTTTTCCCCGCTCCATTTTCTCCAACAAACCCGTAAATTGCTCCCTTCGGGACATGAATGGAAAATCGATTCAATGCCTTTGCGGAATGCCGGTATTCTTTTGTCAAATCTTTCGCTGTTAAAATATATTCCATGTAATCAAAGCCTCCTTGTTTTTCTCTAATGCCATTCTAATAAATAATTGTTAAGAAAGCTGTTAAGAAAATTGCAAAGAAAGTGTAAAGATTTTTCATTCCGCCATTTTAAACCCAATGCCCCAAACTGCTTCAATATAGTCTTTTCCCGAAGCTTCACGTAACTTTTTTCTCAAATTACTAATGTGAACCCGCAACGAGCTTTCCATACAATCCGGCGTATCTTCGCTAATACGGTCAAGCAAAACCGTTTTCGTGATAATCTGTTTTGGATTCTCCATAAGAAGCTTTAATATCGCAAATTCTGTTTTCGTCAGCTTTACCTCTTGCTCACGAACAAGAACACAGTGCGTCGTTATATCAAGAAGAATCTCATCATATGCTAACTTTTCCGGATTCCTCACTTTCTCTGTTTTGCGAAGCTGCACAACGATTCTTGCCAGCAGTTCCTCAATATCGAACGGCTTTGTAATATAATCAACTGCGCCATTCAATAAAAGCGCCACCTTATCTTTTACATCTACTTTTGCGCTCATCACAATTACCGGAATATCTGATATCTTCGGCAGTATTTCTTCTCCGGTCAATCCAGGGAGCATCAAGTCCAAAAGAATTAAATCCGGCTGATTATTTTGCAAAAACAATAACGCTTCCGTCCCGGAATACGCATGAGATACTTGGTACTCTTCCTGCGTCAAAACTTTTCCCAGCATATCATTTATATGCATATCATCGTCTATTATCAAAATATGTTTCATTGTGTTGACTCCTCTTGTGAACTCTTTTGACATCTATTTTATCACATTTTAAGGAAAATAGTGTAATAGAAACTGTGTAGTTCGTTCTAACTGTAAAAAAGGAGAGAATCCCCTTATCGAGTCACTCTCTCCTATCATCTGATTAGCCATTCTAATCATTTTTAACAATATTCATTTTTCCTTTTCAAAATGGCATTACAGCATAATTTTCACCGCATTTTTTCATTCGTTTCTAAAATAAATTTCACGCCATTTTCTTTAAAATTTTACGCCACACGTACGCCATTTTCGTAAAAATAGATACCAATTTATAAGAGTTTATTCGATTTTACCTATCCTGAAAATTTCTCTAAATCCCCGTAAATCCCGCATTAAAACGGCGTTCCATCCAAGTTATACGGCGTTACCTGATACACGTAATAATTGAGCCAATTGGTATAGAGATTATTCGCGATTGCCCGCCACGTTAAGAGTGGTTTCTTCGTGTCGTCATCATTCTCATAGTAATTGACCGGAATTTTTATCGGAAGCCCTTTCTCCTTATCCCGCTTATACTCTTTATCCAATGTCATTCTGTCATATTCCGGATGTCCCATGACAAAAATCTGCCTTCCATCCTGTGCCATAACGAGAAATGCGCCTGCTGCCTCCGACTCTGCGAGAATCATCAGCCTCTCGTCTTCCCGTATTTTCTCGATTGGTACGTCTGTATGTCTGGAATGCGGCGCAAAAAATACGTCGTCGAAACCTCTGACTAATGGGATTTTTCGATTCAGCACTCTATGCCGGAAGATTCCGAATAATTTTTCTTCCAGCGGGACCTTATCAATTCCATAATGGTAATAAATTCCCGCCTGGGCGCCCCAGCAAAGATGCAACGTAGAAGTCACATTCGTCTTCGTCCATTCCATAATCGTTTTTAATTCTTCCCAGTAGTCCACTTCCTCAAACGGCATCTGCTCAACCGGCGCTCCGGTTATGATGAAACCATCGAATTTCTTCTCCCGAATCTCTTCAAACGTTACATAGAATTGATTCAGATGGCTGGTCGGCGTGTTTTTAGAACGATGACTTGCCACATGAACGAAAACCACATCCACTTGAAGCGGTGTGTTGGAAAGAGAACGAAGAATCTGAAGCTCCGTCTCTTCCTTTAGCGGCATCAGGTTTAGAAGTCCGATGCGAATCGGACGGATATCCTGATGTATTGCGCGATGTTCATCCATCACAAATATATTTTCTTTTTCCAGTATTCCCTTTACCGGAAGGTCATTTTGTACGCGAATCGGCATACCTGTTCACCTACCTATTTCTTTTCTTCTACCGATTGTTTCTGATGTGCAACTCCCGCTTCATCTATATAATCTATTTTTTCAAAAGCGTCGGATGCCATCGGCAGTTTTTTCTTCTCAAGTTTTTTCTCCACAAACATATTGACCAGATAGTAAAGCACCGCGAACGTCGGCACACCCATTACCATTCCTACAAATCCAAAGAGTCCTCCTCCAAGTAAAATGGAGAATACGACCCAGAATGCGCTGAGTCCTGTGGAGTTTCCTAAAATCTTCGGTCCAAGGATATTTCCGTCAAACTGCTGCAAGAGCAGAATGAAAATCATGAAATACAATCCTTTGATTGGCTCTGCCAGCAAAATCAAAATGATGCTTGGAATCGCTCCGATAAACGGACCGAAAAACGGAATTACGTTCGTGACACCGACTACGACACTCACAAGAAGTGTATACGGCATCTTCAAAATACTTAACACGACAAAGCAGATGATTCCGATGATGATGGAATCGATGATTTTCCCGATGACAAACCCACCGAAGATTTCATTGCTTTTTCTCGTGATTTGGAGAATCGTGTTTGCACGTTCTTTTTCAAATAACGCATATGTAATCTTCTTGCATTGTCCCACAAACTTCTCTTTTGTCGTCAACACATAGACTGACACAATCAGACCAACCGCGATATTAAACAACGTGGAGAATACACTGATTACTCCGCTTGTCAAAGAGGACATCATCTGGTTAATCTGTCCAATCAAGTCGCTTCTCAACCATGTTTCCAGCGATGCCGCCCCATTTTCCAATACTTTCCGGAACGTTCCGGAGATAGCGGAATCATTGATTGCATGCTGCTCCATATATGCCATCGCCTCATTCATCTGTCCTGGCAGGCTGATAATCATATCGCGGATACTCTTATATAATTCCGGAATAATCATATTCAATAACAAGATTACAACTGCAACGGTGACAAGGAGTGAGATGAGCACTCCCACATTTCTGGCAAGACTATAGGCTTTCCTCTCACTTTTCATCTTTCCTTGCAATAGCGGCAGAATCTTCCTCTCAATCCATGTAACCATCGGATTCAGCAGATATGCAAACGCAAGTCCCATGATAATCGGTTGTAAAATAACCCCGATTTCTTTTACGACTCTTGCAATATCATCGATTCTGAGAAATGCAAAATAGCACACGATACATGCCACGATAATAAGGAAAGAAGTAAATCCTCTCATGAAATACGATTTCAGATTCAACTGAGACCCGGATTCCTGTTTCCCATTTTCCTGCACCTGCTCCATAGATTCTTTTTCTTTCATTTACTCTGTACTCTCTTTCTGTAAGTCATTCACGTGTTCCATTATAGCGTGCCTATTGGAGTATCGTCAAGAATATCACTTTTTCTTTTTTACAAAAGATTGCGCCAAAGAGCAATCTCTGCGCGAAATGCATTTAAAAATCAAACAGGACAGTACCGATTTTTCGAATACTGTCCTGTCGTTTCATTCCCCTATTTGCATCCACATGTGAAAGTTGCGCACTCTGTGTCATGGCAATCGCACGCCTGGCTTCCTTCCACACTAATCTTGCCTGCATGACATTTGCATGCCTCGTTGTACTGGCAATCTACCGCCTTGCAGTCAATGCTGCTTGTAGCGGACGGTTTGGAAGAAGTGACATCACCGTAACTTCCGCTGTAGCCTCCTGAAATACCGTTGCTCATGCTTTCTTTTCTTTCCTGGAAACTATCACAGCAAGTCTCTTCTGCATGTTTCGCAGAACTTCCTCCCACTTGAATCGCATCCAGGTCACATAAAAACTGTTTGTTGTGTACACATGTCTGTACGGTACATTTTAATTCTGGCATCTTACTACCTCCTTCTATTCCATAAACGTTATCAGAGATAGTATTTCCTGCCCTATCTTTATTTATTCTCTTCTACTTCGATTTTACGAATTTCTTTCGTACGGATTTCTTTGCAAATGTCGTTGATAAATGTATCCAGAGATTTCTGTCCCTCATCTCCTAAGTATCTGCTTCTTACAGACACCACATTTTCTTCTTCCTCTTTTGCTCCGACTACAAGCAGATACGGAACTTTCTGAAGTCTTGCTTCACGAATCTTATAACCGATTTTCTCCGAACGATTGTCTACGCTTGTACGGATACCGTTTGCTTTCAATTCGCTGTTCACTTTTTCTGCGTAATCTGCATATTTTTCAGAGATTGGAAGAACACGAACCTGTTCCGGGCAAAGCCATGTCGGGAACAATCCGGCATATTTTTCGATGAGCCATGCAAGCGTTCTTTCGTAACATCCAAGCGCTGTTCTGTGAATGATATATGGGCGTTTCTTGTCTCCGTTTTCATCGATATAGTACATATCAAACTGCTCGGCAAGCAATGCGTCCCACTGAATGGTAATCATAGTGTCTTCTTTTCCGTACACATTCTTCGCATTGATATCTACTTTCGGTCCGTAGAATGCGGCTTCTCCGACATCTTCTACGAATTTGATGCCGAGTTCATTTAAGATATCACGCATATGCTGCTCTGTCTCTTCCCAAACTTCCGGCTCTCCGATATATTTTTCTCTGTTCTCCGGGTCCCATTTTGATAAATGGTATGTGACGTCTTCTTCTACTCCCAATGTTTCCAGACAATGTTTCGCGAGAGCAAGACATCCCTTGAATTCTTCTACCATCTGGTCCGGACGTACTACTAAGTGTCCTTCCGAAATCGTAAACTGACGAACTCTTGTAAGTCCATGCATCTCTCCAGAATCTTCATTACGGAACAATGTGGAAGTCTCACCGTAACGGATTGGCAATTCTCTGTAGGAATGCTGCGCTGCTTTGTATACATAATACTGGAACGGACATGTCATCGGACGGAGGGCAAATACTTCTTTGTCTTTCTCCTCATCTCCCAGTACAAACATTCCTTCTTTATAGTGGTCCCAATGTCCGGAAATCTTATACAAATCGCTCTTTGCCATGAGCGGAGTCTTTGTACGCACATAGCCCCATTCGTTGTCTTCGATATCTTCAATCCATCTCTGGAGTTCTTTCAGCATGATAACACCCTTCGGCATCATGAGCGGAAGTCCCTGGCCAATCACATCTACCGTTGTGAATAATTCCATCTCTCTTCCGAGCTTATTGTGGTCGCGTCTCTTCGCATCCTCCAATCTCTCCAGATGTTCTGTCAATTCTTCTTTTTTCGCATAAGCAGTTCCGTAGATACGGGATAACATCTTATTCTTCTCATTTCCTCTCCAGTAAGCGCCGGAAGAAGAAATCAACTTGAATGCTTTCACGCTCTTTGTGCTCATCAAATGAGGGCCTGCACATAAGTCTACAAATTCTCCCTGTCTATAGAAAGAAATCACCGCGTCTTCTGGTAAATCCTGAATCAGCTCTACCTTATATGGCTCTCCCTTTTCTTCCATGAATGCAATGGCTTCTTCTCTCGGAAGCTCAAATCGTTCGATTTTTGCATTCTCTTTGATGATTTTCTTCATCTCTTTCTCAATCTTTTCCAAATCTTCGCTTGAGAATGGTTCGTGTTCGAAATCATAGTAAAATCCTGTATCGATGGATGGCCCAATCGCAAGTTTTGCTTCCGGGTACAGTCTTTTTACTGCTTCTGCAAGAATATGGGAAGCCGTATGGCGTAGAGTCGATAATCCGGCTTCGTCGTTCGCTGTTAAAATATTAAGCTCCGCGTCCTCTTCTACTACGGTACGTAAGTCCACAACTTCTCCATTCACTTCTCCTGCACAGGCTGCTCTTGCAAGCCCTTCGCTAATGTCTGCCGCAATCTCAAGCACTGATTTGCTTTCCGCATATTCCTTGACAGAACCGTCCTTTAATGTAATATTCATTATTCTTCATCCTTCCTTTCTTCTATTCCTTCTTCCGGATAATCCTCACAATCATCCGTTACATTTTCGTTTGGATTCTCTTCCTGATTCTCCACCTGGGTTTCCACCGTATCTTCTTCCGGTGTCTGACCTTTGGATTCCTCATCCTTGTCCGCAATACTGCTTTCTTCTTCCTGAGACTCTTCCAACCCTTTTAGAAACATGTTATGAAAGTTCAGCAGGTCTCTCTTCAAAGAAATCGGTTTTCCCATCCTGTTCAGGAAACAGTGGTGCGTCGTTCCTTTGCAATCAATCAAACCGGTTTCTTTATTGTAAATTTCATATTCCATGGATAATTTGATTCCATTGTAAGATATGATTTTTGTCTTAATCTCTACCGTATCTCCGAAGCGGGCCATCCTTAAATATGTTGCATCCACTCCCAGCACCGGACTCACAATTCCTTCTTTTTCCATCTCGGCATATCCCATACCAAGCTGTTCCATGAAATCAGTCCTCGCTTCTTCAAACCAGCGAATATAGTTGGAATGATTCACAATCCCCATCTGGTCGGTCTCGTAGTACTGTACCTTGTGTGTATAAGCCTCCATTTCTTTTGTCTCCTTTGCAAAAAAAGTCCCTTGCAATAGCAAATCCTACTGCAAGGGACGAGTTCTTCTTACTCGCGGTTCCACCCTAATTGTACTGACATTGTCAGAACCACTTCATTCATGATGATAACGGAATCACCGGACAGTTTTGCTGCCACTCCGAGGTAGTCTTCAAATGTTTCCGTAATAAGAAGCTTCCAGCCTGCGACTTCTCTCTCTGTATTCTTCCACATCCTACTCGTCTCGTCAACGTGTTTTCATATCTACATATTCTTTATTATAGCATTGCTTTTCTATTTGTCAATCAGCTCTTTTTCATGATTCAATTTTTTGTGATGCATGAAATTCTTCAGATAGAGCTGCAAAATAGCAAAAAACTCGCGCACCATATAATTCAGAAACAGCACAGAGTCACATCCGGCGACAATTCCCCGAACTTCTTTGTATCCTTCCAATTTCGCAAGCTTTATCGCACGATACATATGGAAATTATTAGTGACGATTCCGACTTCGTTCTCGTTTCTCTTCAAAAGTTGCCTGGAAAATGCCAGGTTCTCTCTCGTCGTCCTTGATTTTTCTTCCATCCGAATCCGTTTCTCTTCGATTCCCCGCTGGATGAGATATTCCCGCATCGCAAACGCTTCCGTCACATCTTCACCTTTTCCCTGTCCGCCCGATACAATTACCAGCGTCTCCGGATTCTCCTTTAAATAAGTAGCTGCTTTGTCCAAACGTCTCCGCAAAGCGCCTGTGATTTTTCTGCCCCTAATGCAGGCTCCGAGCACGATGATAACCGGCAGCTTCTCAGACGGCACCGTAAGCATTCCGCTTAATATAACGATTTCCACCGCCAGGAAAAGAATCAGCGCGATTCCACATACTATCTGAATGCCAAAGACAATTTTTGCCGGCAGCTTTCCAACAAGGAAACCAAGCGGAATCTGCACAAGCCCGAATACTAGCCAGAACGAAGAAAACGTCGCGCTTCGATTCTTCGTATACCATAGGATTCCCACATAATACAAAATACATAACAAAGAGATACTATAAAAAGCCTGCTGCATCTTCTCTCCTCCACAAAAGCTTGAGACGCAGTAAATTCACTGCGTCTCATGATATTGTTATTCTTCAACTCTTATCTATGCGTTCTTTCCACAGCACTTTTTGTACTTCTTACCGCTTCCGCATGGACATGGGTCATTTCTTCCAATCTTCTTCTCCTTACGGATTGTACCGGATTGTTTCTGCTCTCTGTATAATTCTTTCTGTCTCTCCGGTGTGAAAATGTCATTCCACTGTGGAAGTTCATACAACCATTCTGCTTTCGCATCTACCATGTTCTTGTATAACTTCTCTTTGTCGAATGCGAGACTTACTACGGTATCCTCTTCCATCTCTTCGATTGGGTTCGGCACTTTTAAGCTGTCATTGATTCCGTCTAAGAATCCAGTCATTGTAAATACTTCGATGTTGTATTTTTCTGCCAGTTCTTTGACTGTTCCTTTTACTTCCTCATCCGGGTTTGCTAATAACTGTTCGTAAATTCCTTTTTCAATCTGGAAATATGTACCCCAGAATTTCTGTAATGATGCTCTGTCCATTTCCTGAGAATAGGCAGTATCTCTCCATTGTTCTAATAAACTCATGTCTATATTCTCCTTTTGAAAACATTTTAATATATCTATTATATACCATATCTTACTTTTTTTCAAAAACTTTTACAAATTTTCTTCTTTTTTTGCTATAATGGGTACTAACACAGCAAAGGAAGATGATAAAAATGAAGAAAAAAAAGCGTATTTTAGCGATTGTGGGTGTCGTTTTGCTCGTTGCATTGTATGGAAGCACCCTCGTATTTGCAATCTTTGACCACTCAAAATCTCTCGGATTTTTGAAAGCGTCGATTGCGTGCACCATTTTACTGCCGGTACTTTTGTATGCATATACTCTGATATACAAACTTACAAAGAATAAGGATGAGGAAGACAGGGAGGATGAAGATTCATGGAACCATTGATGATACCTGACGGCTATACGTCTCCGCTTTCTATTCGGGAGACGGAAGTTGCCATCAAAGAAGTAAAAGATTATTTTGAACGCGCGCTTGCCAAGTCACTGCATTTGACGCGTGTTTCCGCACCGCTTTTCGTAAGACCGGAAACAGGACTGAACGACAATCTGAACGGCGTCGAGCGTCCGGTAGCCTTCGGAATCAAAGAGCAGGAAGATGCCCTTGTGGAAATCGTGCATTCCCTCGCCAAGTGGAAACGTTACGCGCTGAAACGTTACGGATTCCACTCAGGGGAAGGGCTTTATACCGATATGACTGCCATCCGAAGAGATGAAGATACCGATAATATCCATTCCATCTATGTGGACCAATGGGATTGGGAGAAAGTCATCTCCAAGGAAGAGAGGAACACAGCTACGCTGGAACATACGGTGAGACACGTATATTCCGCATTAAAAGAGACGGAACAGCACATCGCCAAGCGTTACAACTATATCGAGCCGATTCTTCCGGAGGAGATTTTTTTCATTTCTTCCCAGGAATTGGAGATTCTCTATCCGGACTGCACACCGAAAGAAAGAGAATACAATATCGCGAAGTTAAAAGGCGCCGTATTCATTTCCCAAATCGGTAAGACGCTTGCTTCCGGCGAGAAACATGACGGACGCGCCCCAGACTACGATGACTGGGAACTGAATGGAGATATCATCGTATATTATCCGACGCTCGACATTGCGCTGGAGCTCTCCTCCATGGGAATCCGCGTAGACGAAGATACATTAAGACGTCAGTTAAAGCTTGCCGGATGTGAAGACCGGGCAGAACTGGACTTTCAAAAGTCTTTGTTAAATAAGGAGCTCCCTTACACCGTAGGCGGCGGCATCGGGCAATCCCGTATCTGCATGTTCTATCTGAGGAAAGCGCATATCGGAGAAGTCCAGTCTTCTATCTGGCCGGAGGAAATCCTTGAAAAGGCAGAAAAAAATGGCATTCAGATGTTATAAAAAACTGTCCACTTGCAAATCAAAACAAGTGGACAGTTTTTTTACACACATTTACATTCCGCGAAACATACCGGCAGATGAAAATTCGGCTTCTCGCTTTCAATCGGTGAAAAGCTTCCATAATGTTCAATCTCCGGTCTCTCCGAAATCTTATAAAAATTACAATAGAAGGAATCTCCTCTCATCATCCCATCAAAATCGCAAATCTCCTTCAAAAGTTCTTCCGGAATCGTGACCGTAAGGCTCCATTTTTCTTCCTCGACGCTTGCCTGACAATCGCTTTTCTCATACAATGCCTCCGAGATAAAGGAACGGTTCTTCCTTCCCTTTCCATAACATGCATACATGGCGCCGTTGGCATTCATCTCAAAGTTTATATACATCACGTCATTAGTGAGCGGTTCCCCTTTCTCCGGGAACGCCATGAAAATCTCCATTGCGCTGTCCTTGTAAACCCTGTCTTTATGATTCTTATATTCCCGTTTCGGATTGGATTCTTCACAGATTAACTTCACATAAATCCCCTGATTATCCAAGTATCCGGCATACCCATATGCCTTCGGCTCCTTTGTACTGTTCCACTGATAATAGTCGATGTCAAATCGATTGCATCCTTCGATTTCTTCTTTTGCATGAATTTTCTGAATGATATACTCCATAATTCTTTCCTTTCTTCTCTTACATAAGCGGCGCAATCAGGCGCAAGACTCTTCCGCACACTTTTTCTCCTACTTTTCGGTTACGAAGGTCTGTAATCGTCACTTTCTGACATTTCTTCAACGTCTCCTGGAAGTCCTTCTCAATATCGCGTACTACCTGGTTATTGTAAATGAACGTACCGCATTCAAAATGCAGATACAGACTTCTGTAATCCAAATTGATAGTTCCAACCGTCGCCGTATCGTCGTCGGATACGAATACTTTCGCATGCACAAATCCCGGCGTATATTCATAAATCTGCACGCCCGCACGAATCAGTTCCTCATAGTAGGTCTTCGCCAGCACAAACGCATACCATTTATCCGGAATATGCGGCATAATAATAATCACTTCGATACCACATTTCGCCGCATACGTCAACGTCGTAACCATCTCGTTGTCCAATATCAAATACGGCGTCATAATATGCACATATTTTTTGGCATGATTCAAAATATGGAAATACACCTGTTCTCCGATATTTTCATCATCATACGGGCTGTCCCCATATGGAAGCACATACCCAAGCTCTCTTCGGAATACGTCCGACTTCGGCGTCAGATATTTTGTATAGTCTTCTTTCTGCCTCTCATAAATATTCCACATCTGGAGGAACATGATTGTGAAATTCTGTACCGCCTCTCCTTCTAACATTACGGCGGTATCTTTCCAATGTCCGAATCTGACCTTCTCATTGATATACTCATCCGCCAGATTCACTCCTCCTGTAAATGCAACCTCCCCGTCAATCACGCATATTTTTCTATGGTCGCGGTTGTTCTGCTGCGTGGAAAGCACCGGTTTAATCGGATTGAACATCTTACATTTGATTCCCATCTGTTCCAATTTCTTCGGATAACGATATGGCAGTAAGGAAATACTACACATTCCATCATACATGAATCTTACTTCCACACCTTCGTCTACTTTTCGCTTCAGAATCTCCAGGATAGAATCCCACATCACACCCTGCTCTACGATAAAGTACTCCATGAAGATAAATCTCTTCGCATTCTCAAGCTGTATCTTCAATTCACAGAATTTGTCTTCCCCTAACGGGAAATATGTGACCTTCGTGTTCCTATGAACCGGACACTCGCAGATGGAAGACATATAGTGCGCCAGATTCGCATTCGCCGGCTTGGAAAGCCGCAGTTCTTCAATCAGTTCCGGATTCTGCTGCATATATGGACGCGTCTCGTCCCCCAGCACAAACAGTCTCTTTCGGATATAACTTGTTCCCGGCTGTATCAACATGAACACATAAAATACAGTTCCCACGATAGGTATCAATGTCACAAACAGAATCCAGGACATCTTAAACGCCGGATTCTCTTTTCGATTGATGATGTAGACAATCACCATCATGCTTAACACAATCAGTCCAACATATACGGATGTCGCATGCTTCTCCAACATCGAAATCGTCTGCACAAAAATTACGATTTGAAGAATCAAAAGCGCTGCAACCAATGCTGTTCTACTGAAAATAATGTGAAAAATTCCTTTTTTCGCCTTTTTTACCTGCATATATCTTCTCTCTTTCTCCAAATTTTTCCTTTGTATACAAAACATTCTAACACATTTACATTTTATTCTCAATAAAGCTTTTCTTTTTACATAAAATGGATTACAATGGTAATAATACATAAATGGTAAAGAAAGGAGTATTACGTATGTCAAACAATAAATGGGGAAAAAAACTTTTAGGGCTTTTAGCAATCGGTGCCGCTGTCGGAGGAACCATCGCATATTTTTCTAAGAAGAAAGAGCGCGAAGATTTTGAAGATGAGTTTGAAGACGATTTTGAAAACGAAGATTTTGACCTCGACGAAGATTTAAGAGACCCTTCCGAGCGCGGATACTTCTCTATCAGCCCAGAGACGAAAGAAGCGGTCAAGGACGCTTCCGAAGACATCAAAGATGCTGCCAAAGATGTAAAAGAGGAAATCAAAGACGTTTCCGAGGATTTGGCAGAAGAAGCAAAAGACGCGGTAGAAGATGCCGCTGAAACTGCGAAAGAAGCCGTCAAAGATGTAAAAGACACTATAGAACAATAATTCAAGAAGATATGCAAAAGGACAGAGTGTGATGCAGCCTGTCCTTTTTCTATCTGATTTTATCCGCCCATGCTTTCGAAAGAAGCTGAATCGCCTCTTTTATTTTCTCTTCCGATAGATTCGCATATCCGAGCAGAATGACCGGCTGTTTCGTCTGTTCTCTACGAATGTCATAGGAGGAAAGCCCATAGACTTTGACTCCCTTTTCTTCTGCCCGCTTTATCAGTTCTTCTTCTTTTCTCTCCTTCGGAAAGGTCAGAAGAAGATGCACTCCCGCATGTTCTCCTGAAATCTCACAAAGCGGGAGATACGTTTTCAACTGACTCAACATCATATCGTGACGCCCCTTATAGAGCGCCCTCATTTTATTCAAATGCCTTTCATAATATCCTTTTTCAATGAACCTTTGGATAATGAGCTGGTCCACCCTCGAAACCGTCGAACTCAAAAATCTGCACTTCTCGTAATAAATCGGAAGAAGCGTCTTCGGAAGAACGAGGTAACTGATTCGGATAGACGGCGCAATGGAGCGTGAAAACGTACCGATATAAATCACTTTTTCCTTACAGTCATATCCCTGGAGCGCCGGAATCGGTTTTCCTTTGTAGCGGAATTCACTGTCATAATCGTCTTCGATAATATAGCGTTGTCCTTCTTCCGCCCATCGAAGCAGTTCTGTCCGCCTTTGGATTGGCATGACGATTCCAAGTGGATACTGGTGCGACGGCATCACATATGCAATATCCGCCCCAGACTTTTCCAACTCATCAATCCGCATTCCTTTCCGGTCCATCTCCACCGCACACGTACGATAGGATAAGTTCTCAAATACCTGATAGGCGCGGAGATATGTCGGATTCTCAAACGCAATCCTGTGGTCTTTCCCCAATAGCATTCCCAATAGCATGAGCAAATATTCGTTTCCGGCTCCTACCACAATCTGCTCCGGCTCACAATGCACCCCTCGCGATTGGTACAAATATTGGCAAATCGTGCTTCGCAGTCCATATTCTCCTTGCGAATCTCCAAGCTGAAATAACTCCGACTTATCATCCGCCAGCACTTCTTTCGTCAGTTTGCGCCACACTCCGTAAGGAAAGCTTTGGAGGTCGATTCCCCTTGGGCTAAAATCAAAGCGATAACTCTCCACATGTTCCTTCCGCTTCTTCATCGGTTTTTCGGGTATCCTCTCCCACTGATACAATTCTTCAATCTGCGCCACAAAGAATCCTCTGCAAGGCTCCGCCTCGATATACCCCTCCGCCAGAAGCTGCTCATATGCCAGTTCCACCGTACTTCTGCTTACTTCCAGATATTTCGCCAGGGCCCTCGTAGACGGAAGCTTCTCCTTGCACGTTATCTTTCCTCTTCTGATATCTGATTTGATATACTCGTAAATCTGTTCATACAAAGGAATCGACGACTTTGCATTCAATGTCATAGTAAGTTCATTCATTATTTCGGTAACTTAAACGAACTTTTCAGCGATACGATTCTGTTGAATACTAACGCATCCGGTTTGGAATCTTTCGCATCCACACAGAAGTATCCCTGTCTTACGAACTGGAAGCTGTCATAAGCCTTTACGCCGTCAAAGCTTGGCTCCAGATAACAATCTTTTAAAACTGTAAGTGAGTTCGGATTTAAATTCAGAGAGCCGTCTTCTTTGTTATAGACCCCTTTTTCTTCATCTACGATATTCTCATAGAGACGGATTTCCGCCTTTGTTGCGTACGGCGCCGGTACCCAGTGAATCGTTCCTTTTACCTTACGTCCTGTAAATCCTGTTCCACATTTTGTCTCCGGATCATATGTGCAGTGAATCTCTGTCACATTTCCGTTCTCATCTTTCACAAAGCTTTCGCATTTTACAAAATATGCATGCATGAGACGCACTTCATTTCCCGGGAAGAGACGGAAGTATTTCTTCGGCGGTTCTTCCATGAAGTCTTCTCTGTCAATGTACAGTTCGCGGCAGAACGGTACTTTACGGAATCCGAGTTCCTCATTCTCCAGGTTGTTTGCAACATCCAGATATTCTACCTGTCCTTCCGGATAGTTGTCGATAATCAACTTAATCGGGTCTAAAACAGCCATCATACGTGGTTTCTTCATCTTCAGGTCTTCGCGGATGCAGTACTCTAACATCGCATAGTCTACAGAACTGTTACTCTTTGACACACCGCACAATTCCACGAACATCTTGATAGATTCCGGTGTGAATCCACGTCTTCTAAGCGCTGCAATGGATACGAGTCTCGGGTCATCCCATCCATCAACGATTCCGTCTTCCACTAATTTCTTGATATATCTCTTACCTGTTACCACATTTGTCAGATACATTTTCGCAAACTCAATCTGACGTGGTGCCGGGTCAAATTCACATTCTCTTACAACCCAGTCATAAAGCGGTCTATGGTCTTCAAATTCCAATGTACAGATGGAGTGTGTAATTTTTTCAATCGCATCCTCAATCGGATGTGCAAAATCATACATTGGGTAAATGCACCATTTATCCCCTGTATTATGATGCGTCAAATGTGCAACGCGGTAAATAACCGGGTCACGCATGTTAATGTTCGGCGATGCCATATCGATTTTCGCACGAAGCACCTTCTCTCCGTCTTTATATTTTCCGTCTCTCATCGCTTCGAAAAGCTCTAAGTTCTCTTCCACAGAACGTTCTCTGTATGGACTGTTCTTTCCAGGCTCTGTCAGAGTTCCCCTGTACTCACGAATCTGTTCCGCAGTCAAATCACACACATAAGCTTTTCCTTTTTTGATTAATTTTACCGCGCAATCGTACATCGCATCAAAGTAATCGGATGCGAAGAAAAGGTTGTCTCCCCAGTCTGCTCCGAGCCATTTGATATCTTCCATGATAGATTCCACAAATTCTGTCTTTTCTTTCGTCGGGTTTGTATCGTCAAAACGCATGTGGAACGTTCCATTGTATTTCTTAGCCAAACCGTAATTCAAAAGAATGGATTTCGCGTGTCCGATATGAAGATATCCATTCGGTTCCGGTGGAAATCGTGTGCATACAGTATCATATACGCCTTCTTTTAAATCTTTATCAATTTCCATTTCAATAAAGTTTTTTGAAACTACTTCGTTTTCCATGTTCTTCCTCCAGATTCATTTATATTTAACGCAAAGAAATCCTGCGTCATTTCAACAAAATTACATAATTATCTTATACAGTTTACCACAAAGTAGAGACTCGGACAATCCTTTTTCTTTCTCTCCTTTGAAATTAGCACTTGACATTCAATTTTTTCACGTTTATTATAAAGTCTGTAAAAATTACATACGATTGATGACAAGGGAGCTTGCATGGAAACGGGCTGAGAGTGGACTGATACCGTCCAGACCTATAACCTGATTTGGATAATGCCAACGTAGGGACGCGTTATAAGGGATTTTTTGAATCTCCTTTGTCTTCAATCGAAGACAGGGAGGTTTTTTTATGTTTCAATTTTTAGTCAATGCAGACGGCGGGCTCACGACAGCCGGCTATGCTGTATGTATCGTAGCGGGAATCGCTTTGTTTATTCTCGCACTCGTTTTCGCAGGGAAACATTCGGACAAACATAAAATGTCCACAAAACAGCTTGTTTTCTGCGCAATGGCAATGGCGCTTGCCTTTATCACATCCTATATTAAGATATTTTCTATGCCTTGGGGCGGAAGCATCACGCTTTGCAGTATGCTCTTCATCGTGCTTATCGCCAACTGGTATGGGGTGCAGACTGGAATTCTGGTAGGCCTTGCGTATGGTATTCTCCAGTTTATTCAGGAGCCGTTCGTCCTTTCGTTCTTCCAGGTGTGCTGTGATTACATTCTTGCATTCGCCGCTTTGGGACTTGCCGGACTTTTCGCCCACAAATCCCATGGACTCGTAAAAGGTTACATCGTGGCCGTTCTTGCGCGTGGCGCGTTCCATGCAATCGGCGGCTATCTCTACTGGATGGACTATATGCCGGAGAATTTCCCACAGTCCCTGAAAAGCATCTATCCAATCGCATACAATTACAGCTTCCTCCTTGCAGAAGCTGCAATTACAATCATTATCATCTCCATCCCGGCAGTTGCAAGTGCTTTGGGAAGAGTAAAGAAAACAGCATTATCATAATGTAGGAGACACGCGCGAGCGAGTTACAAATGCGCCGTCACACCTCTGTGTGTAAACGGCGCATTTCGTTATTGACAAACACTATGTCTATACTGTATATTATATGTGTTGCATATTTGCACAAGCTGCTGTGGCGCAGTCGGTAGCGCGTCGCCTTGGTAAGGCGGAGGTCACGGGTTCAAGTCCCGCCAGCAGCTTTGAACATTGGTACAGAATTTCTTTAATTTTAAAGGGATTCTGTATTTTTATTTTTGCAGAATTTAGGAAAAGGGGACAAAAAGGGGAAAAATCTGCAAAAGGCTCTACCCTTTCACAGATTTTTCTATAATTTTTTCAATCTTATTTTTAATTCTTTGCAGCGCATTATCCACAGACTTGGAGCTTTTATCCAACAATTTTGCAATGGTATGATAATCGATTCCTTGCATATGCAAATAAAAGACCCTGCTCTCCAAATCGCTCAGATTCTTTTCCAATTCTGCTTTTATCATTTCTGTGTATTCCTTGTCCAAGAACATTTCTTCCGGATTTCGGTCCCGCATTGACTGTATGGACTCGATAAGCGGCTGGTCCTCCCCTTCGTCATACAAGGAAATGTAAGAATTTAACGGTATATGCTTCTGCCGTTTCGACGCTTCGATAGCCGTATACATCTGTCTGGAAACGCACAAATCCGCAAAGCTGTAAAAAGAAGTCCCTTGCGTTTCATCATAATCCTGAACCGCCTTAAAGAGCCCAATCATCCCCTCCTGAATCAAATCATCGTTCTCCCCGCCAAGAAGGAACATGGCTTTCGCTTTCTTCTTCACAAGGAACTTATACTTGTCCATGATATAATCGGTAATCTCTTTTTCGCCTGCGCGCAGACGATGTATGAGCTGCTCGTCCGTCATCGTATCATAAGTCGCTCTATTTTTATGCATTATCCTAATCTCTGTCTTACAATCTCATATGCAAGTACCCCTGCTGCCACAGATGCATTCAGCGAATCAATCTCCCCTTTCATCGGGATGGATGCGATAAAATCACACTTTTCTTTCACGAGACGGCTCACACCTTCCCCTTCGTTCCCGATAACAAGACCGATTGGTCCTTTCAAATTCAGGCGGTACATGCTTTCTCCACCCATATCTGCACAGACGAACCAAAGTCCTTTTTCTTTCAATTCTTCCATCGTCTTCGCAAGATTTGTCACCTTCGCAACCGGCGTGTAATTCAGCGCTCCGGCTGACGTCTTCGCCACAGTCGCAGTCAGTCCGACTGCCCGACGCTTCGGAATGATAACGCCATGCGCGCCCGCCAGATTCGCCGTACGAATAATCGCGCCCAGATTATGCGGGTCTTCAATGTTGTCTAACAGCAGAATAAACGGGTCTTCTCCTCTTTCCTTCGCAAGCGCTAACATGTCTTCCACTTCCGCATACTCATAAGCAGCCGCATACGCAATCACGCCCTGGTGTTTTCCCGTCTCGGAAATCTGGTCCAGACGTTCTTTCGATACAAAGTTAATAATCGTATCATGCTTCTTTGCTTCGCGGACAACGGTACGGACCGGTCCATCCTGGCATCCGTCTAAAATAAACACCTTGTCCACCGGTTTCCCGGAACGAAATGCTTCGATTACCGCATTTCTTCCTTCAATTGTCAATGACTGTATTCCTTTTTCTTCGTTCATCACTTTCTCCTACGATTCTTCCAAACTATCCAATCCAATCTTTACAAGATTTATCAGACGCTTCATATCTTTTTTCAAATACAGGTATCCCATCAATGCCTCGAAGCCCGTCGCCCGTCTGTAATCCGTCAACGTCTGATTCTTTGCCGGCGATACCGATTTTGCATTTCTGCCGCGTTTATAAATGGCATGTTCCTCCTCAGTCAAAAGTTCCTGCAACACGCGCATCATTTTGGACTGTGCAGACGCCTGTACCAATTCACTTGTTCTTGCATGCAGCTTCTGTACCTGCTGATTTCCCTCGTTGATTACAAGCGTTTTAATTACAAGGTCGTATATACTGTCCCCGATATAGGCCAATGTGAGAGGCGAATATTCCCGGATATCCACCTCTTTCATATGAAATACGTCCCGCATGTAAGAATCCAGTTCTACCGTCTGCTCTTTTTCTACGCTCTTTTCCATTTTACCCCTTCTCTTGTATCTTCTAATATGATTCCTTTTTCCAGTAACTCATCTCTGATTGCGTCCGCGCGTGCAAAATCTTTCGCTTTTCTTGCTGCCTGACGCTCTTCAATCAAGGCTTCAATATCTTC
Source organism: uncultured Lachnospiraceae bacterium (assembly GCA_905197485.1). Taxonomy (GTDB): domain Bacteria; phylum Bacillota; class Clostridia; order Lachnospirales; family Lachnospiraceae; genus Faecalimonas. Next base: position 90,178 of record CAJJYZ010000001.1, read on the forward strand.
CGCAAGGATTTCTTCCTCTTTCTCCACAATCAATCCAAGTACATCCGACAATCTCACAATCAATTCCAGAAGTCCCTGCAAGTATTCTTTGGAAGATTCCCCGTTTGCTGTTGTGTTCGCATATTTTACAAGGTCGAAAATGGACGCGATTGCATCCGCTGTATTAAAGTCATCTTCCATCGCCATCTCGTATGCCTTCACAAATTCCTCTGTTTTCACAAACGCTTCCTTCTCTTCTTCCGTCATCGTCTCTACTGCGCTTACTCCGAGAAGATGTTTCAAATTAGAGACTGCCGTCAAAATACGCTCCAACCCATTCTTGGAAGCTTCCATCAAGTCTGCGCTGAAGTTCAGCGGACTTCTGTAGTGGGCGCTTAACATGAAGAAACGAAGTACCTGAAGGTCATACTGCTCTCCGATTTCCCTGACTGTACGGAAATTGCCAAGAGATTTTGACATCTTATGATTGTCAATATTTAAAAACGCATTATGCATCCAATATTTTGCAAATTCCTTGCCGTTCGCTGCCTCGCTCTGTGCGATTTCATTTTCATGATGAGGGAATACAAGGTCTTCGCCTCCCGCGTGAATATCAATCTGCTCTCCCAAGTATTTTTTTGACATGACAGAACATTCGATATGCCATCCCGGGCGTCCCTCACACCATGGGGATTCCCAAGCCGGCTCTCCTTCTTTCTTCGGTTTCCAAAGTACAAAATCCAGCGGGTCTTCTTTCTCGTCTTCTCCTGTAACAAGAAGTGTTCGTCCACCGGAACGAAGGTCATCGATGTTCTTATGAGACAACTTTCCGTAATCTTTGAAGCTTCTTGTACGGAAATAAACTGTTCCATTCTTCTCATAAGCATAGCCCTTTTCAATCAAGTCCGCAATCATCTCCACCATTCCGCAGATTTCTTCTGTGGCAAGCGGATGCTTCGTTGCAGGCTTCACGTTCATAGCAGCCATATCCTTTTTGCATTCTTCGATATAACGTTTCGAAATCTCGTTTGCAGAAACGCCTTCTTCAATCGCTTTTTTAATAATCTTATCGTCCACATCCGTAAAGTTCGATACGAAATTCACTTCATATCCTTTGTATTCAAAGTACCTTCTCACCGTATCAAATACAATCATCGGTCTTGCATTTCCGATATGAATGAGATTGTAAACGGTTGGCCCGCAGACGTACATTTTCACTTTTCCTTCTTCCAACGGAACAAATTCCTCTTTTCTTTTTGTCAATGTATTATATAGTTTCATGCTCTTCCTCCTGTTATCCTTACTTTTCTTTCTTTGGATGCATACAATGCATTGCCTGTATCATCTCTTCCAGCTGTTCTTTCAGCGCAATATTTTTCTCCTGAAGCTCCCGAATATCCTGAAGCACCGGGTCCGGCAAATGGGTCTGGTCCATATCTGCCCGAGGAACTTTTTTATCGTTTCTTCTTACAATCCGCCCAGGAACCCCTACGACTGTGCAATTCGGCGGGACTTCGCTCAACACGACAGAGCCCGCTCCAATCTTAGAGTTTTCACCGATGGTAAAGGAACCGATTACTTTTGCTCCCGCGCTAATCATGACATTGTCCTGAATCGTCGGATGCCGTTTTCCTTTCTCTTTTCCGGTTCCTCCGAGCGTAACACCTTGATATAATGTCACATTATTCCCGATGACTGTCGTTTCTCCGATAATCACACCGCTTCCATGGTCGATAAAAAGGCCTTTCCCAATCTTAGCGCCCGGATGAATCTCAATTCCCGTCTTACGCGCTGCCCTTTGGGAAATCCATCTTGCCCAAAAGTAATGTTTCCTACGGTAGAGCCGATGCGCCACCCGGTAACTCAGCATTACCTTAAAGCTGGGATATAGCAGAACTTCAAGATTACTCTTAATCGCAGGGTCACGTTCTTTGATGACCTGCAGTTCTTCCCGTATATACGATAAGATTCCCATAACATCCTCCCTTCTGAAAAGAATGTGCATTTTCCATTCATCGCGCGAACAGTTTCCGAAAAAAAGCGGATAATCCCATCTCCTCTAAGAGACGAAATTATCCGCGGTTCCACTCTTCTAAAGGGACTTAGATTCCCTTCACTCAAAGGCATGTAACGTATGCCAAACGTACCTGACTACTAAAAATTTCTTTCATTCGCCAGGTCTGCTCCCGAATGCACTTCACAAATTCTTTCCTAAAGACTGCTTGCAGCCGGTGACAGTCTCTCTCTGTTAGTTTAAAATATGCTACTCTTTTCGTTCAACGCCTTTTCTTATTCTATATATGGTATCATTGTATGCAAAACCAATCTGTTTGTCAACTACCACCTTGAGAAATTCTTCTCGCCTATGCCTGTGTCGCACCGTCTACCGACAAAACAGTTCCTGTTACATAACTTGCCAAATCGCTTGCCAGGAACAGAATCGCATTGGCAACTTCCTCCGGTTCCCCGATTCTCCGAAGCGGAATCGGTGCAGAAATTCTCTCTACCATTTCTTTCGGAAGGGCCGCCACCATATCTGTTCTCGTGACTCCCGGCGCAACCGCGTTGACACGAATATTATGCGGTCCCAATTCTCTTGCAAGAGATTTCGTCAGACCATTGACCGCAAATTTCGATGCCGGATAACCGCATCCTGCTGGTTGACCGTAAATGCTAACCATGGAACTTGTATTTACAATAGCTCCTTTCCCCTGCTCTTTCATGATTCTTGCCGCCGCCTGGCTGCACACAAACACCGCATTCACATTGAGTTCCATAATCTTCGCAAAGTCCTCCGGTTTGTAGTCAAACAGGCTGTCTCTTGCCGAGATTCCCGCATTATTTACGAGAATATCCAAGCTTCCAAACTGGGCTGTTACTTTTTCAAACGCTTCTTTTACCTCCTCCGGATTCGTAAGAGACGGACATAATCCCATCACATTTTCTGCCGGATATTCTTTCAATCCTTCCAGCGCCTTATCCACCGTTTCCTGTCTGGAACCGAAAACAGCCACTTTCGCGCCCTGATTCAGAAATGTTCTCACAGTCGCAAATCCAATCCCTCTCGTTCCTCCTGTCACTACCGCTACTTTTCCTTTTAACATATGCGTTCCTCCTTATTTTCAAAGCAGATTCCTGCTCCGCATTCTTACACAACTTCATTTAAAAATACTGCACGCAATGGTCTTAGTTTCCCCAATTCCTTTGCCGTATCTTCCGCCACATTCACTTCTTCCGGCTCAAGATAACCAAACAAAACGCTCGTCAAATCCCCAATCGAAATCTTTTGTTCCAGTTTCTCCAAGTCTTCTTTTCTTTTCTCTACACAGCAAACCTGACAGTCTTTTCTCCCACTAATCTCAAAAGTCCCAAGACTTTCTTCTCCAGGTTCATCCGTAACACAAAGAGACACCTTTAGTTCTTCTTTCGCCTCCATACACGCAAACATTTTAGGAATATCCAAAACTCTCGCCATAATCATCGGCTTTTCGGACTGCCGTTCTCTGTCCATTATCCCTAATACATGTACTCTCTCTGTTTCATTTCCTGTGAGAACAGATACGGTATGGTAAAATTCCTTCTCATATCCCTCTAAAAATATCGGTTCCAATATCTCGTACTCTTCTTCTTTTCCATACCCAAATAGGCCGATACATCTTTCATTCTCCCTAACCAAAAGGATTCCTCCGTTCTCACTACGGAATTCTTGCAGCAAGCGTCTATAATAATGTACATCTCTCTTTGCATAAACCTGGTAATTCTTTTCCAAATATGCATTCGCAAACCGCGCCATTTCCTCACAGTCCTCTTCCCTTGCATATGCAACGGAAATTCCCGAATTCTTCGAAGTTTCCCCCATAATCCATCCTTGGTTTTGCTTATAAATAAACCGAAATCCATGAGGATTGTAAATCGCTTCCGCCGCCGGCATCAAAAAGGTGAATGCCTCGCCGCGAGTCCTCATATCTATCATTGCCTGCTTGAGAAGTTTTGCCATATAGCCACGTTTTCGATAAGCTTCTTCTGTAGCTACCGCCACGATATAGTGTCCTTCTGTAATACCATTTCCAATTTGCAATCGATACGGATTCAATTGCAGCATCGCGCGAATCTCACCGTCTTCCTCCACAACGTAAATCTCGTTTTCCGACGTCTTCACAGAATAATAATAATCCAGAAATTCCGAAGTATCCTCTGTAAATACGGTTTCCCACAATCTACGTGTCTTTTCATGTTCTTCTCGTTTCAGTTTACGAATCACCATCCGACTATTTCCTTCCACAACCACCGCAACCGGCACACCCTGTCTCTTGCGGCATGACATCATAACTTAAATTCGTCATTTTCTCAATGGCACAGATTGCCTGGGAAGAAATTCCCTCCCCGGAACCAGTAAATCCGAGTCCTTCTTCCGTTGTCGCTTTCACATTCACCTGGTCTACATCAATCCCAAGCGTATCCGCAATATTTTGCCGCATCTCGTCAATGTACGGGCGCATCTTCGGCCGCTGTGCGATAATCGTCGCATCGATATTTTCTACAAGATATAAATGCTCATCCAAAAGCTTCCCGACATGTTCCAAAAGCTTGATACTGGAAATCCCTTTATACCGCTCGTCTGTATCCGGAAAATGTTTCCCAATATCTCCTAGCGCTGCCGCCCCGAGAAGTGCATCCATAATCGCATGCAAAAGCACGTCCGCATCCGAATGTCCCAGAAGTCCTTTCTCATACGGAATTTTCACTCCGCCAATGATTAACTCCCGGTCTTCGACCAATTTATGTACATCATAACCCATTCCAACTCGCATGGTTTCTTCCGCTCCTTTTCTACTTTTTCGTCATTGATTTTATTCTACCATATATAATCTCTTTTTTGTATATTTTTATCCTCTATTTGGCACAATAAAAATGGACTTTATGGATGAATTACAAGAATGGAAAGAAAGGGATTCGATATGAAAAAACCATTATCAAACGAAGAAATCATTGATTCCTACGATTATCTCGCAAACGCCGCTTCCACGACAGATTGCACCGGACTCATTCCGGCAAATCCTACTTCAAAGGCAGAGCGTGAGTCATATGAAGACGTCTACCTCTACACGCCGCCGGAGATTCCAGACCCCGAAAAAGAAGACCATGATTGTAAGGGACAGGGCTAACTGCAAAAAGGGACAGGGCAATCTTTCATTGGGGACGTAGCAAAATGAAAAAAGTGTACGTCCCTAATTAAAAAACTCCGATGAAAAATCATCGGAGTTTTTTATTAAAATAAAATAGCGGGAACTGGATTCGAACCAGCGACACTACGGGTATGAACCGTATGCTC
>CAJJYZ010000002.1 GCA_905197485.1 uncultured Lachnospiraceae bacterium
TTTATGAAGTTAGCAGGATAATTTTGTGCAATTTTTCAAATTTGCTCATTTATAGTTTTTTATCCACATACTCATCTTTTAATTTTCCAAAAGGAGTAAATTCAGCTTTTCCAAACAATCCTCCATCTTCTGCACCGATTGACGGAGTATGGTTAGCATCTACTTTCAGACCAACCAGCTCCTGCTCTCCAAAAAGACTCCCCAGAATTCCTCCTAACAGTCCGCCTACAATTCCAACAATTTCTCCAAGCAAAGTGTCCGAACCCCAATCGATATTCATAAGTTCCTTTTTCTTTGCCTCATCTGCCTGCTTCTTATATTGAAAATCTTCTGTACCTTCTTTAATATCTTGATAGGAAATTCCGGTCTCTAAAATGCTTTCCACATTAAAGTCTGCGTCTCCTGGATAATAAGGAATAATTTTATGCCCAAGCGGAACTCCCAAGAATTTTGCTTCTGTTCTGAGAAACAGCATCGGCGTAACGCTTTTATCGCTTCCGACTGCCCGAAGTTGTTGTTCATTTCCTATCAAAATATAATCTTTATTTTCGATTGTCGTATATGCTTGACCGATATAGTCTCTACCGCCTTTTTGCTGTTCATCCGCACTTGTCTGTACATATTGCTCCGATAAAAGTTCCGGCATCTCTTCTGTAAAAGAAGAACTCAATACATATCGATGTGTTTTACTATAAGTCAAATATTCCTGTGCTGCTTCTACACTTCCGTCAACAGGAGTTCCATCTTTATATAAGAGTTGTCCCATCCCTACTTTTTCAGGAATCATATCGTTGGACATAATCGGTTCTTTCTCACCATTGTCCGATGTAATAATTGAAGCTGATAATTATTATAAATATAGACCGTATCTGATTCCGCGTCATATAACTTGGATTCTTCTATCGCATTCTCTCCGACAAAACTTCCGGTGAATCCGTCCGGCAGCGTCCACATCTGCTTTGTATCCAACCGAATGTCCTGCATAAGCCGGTAATTACTATCCAAACTATATGTCACCGGAATGCCATCTTCTTCCACACATTCTCCGGCTCCAAATTCCTCTTCCTTATCATCCGATGTTGTCACCACACGATTCGTTCCAATCGCCTGAAGCTGAGAAACTGTATAGATTTTAATCACGCCGTCTTCATAAAGATTCGTATAATCTGTTTCTTGTATCTCCGGCATTCCCTGCTCTTCCTGATTCTGTTCAGAATCTTCCGGAATCTGTCCCGTTTCTTCTCGTTTGTTTTCTTCTATTTTCTCTGTTGACGTCTCAGGATTCTTTTCCGCTGTCTGCACGTCTGCCGCAGATACCGGCATTGGCTGAATCAGAATCGCAATAACCAATACCCACGCCAAACTCCTCTTCCAAAATTTCTTTCGTATTCCAAATAGCATAATCTCAAATTCCTCTCACTTTTCTCTATTCCTACAATTGTCACGTTTCCAAAATAAAGTCTATGGAACAGTATAGTTATTTTCTTAACAAAAAGCAAGGAAAATTTAAGAAAATTCTTAACTTTTAAAATGCACACTTATTTTTTCTTATTTTTCATTTTTATCACGCAAAAAATTGTCTCTATTTTCTTTTAAAGCGGAAATATTTTATTAAATACATCGAAATTTCTCATAATTAGTTTTACCCCTCCCCTGTATTTTTACAAAAATAAGAGGTGATTCGTGTTTCTCAACAACTTTCACCTCTTATAACTTTACTTTTGTTCTTATTCTGTTTTGTTTCTACAATACTTATCGTTCTCTGCGAACTAACTCATAACTGATACTTTAGTTTCCCTTCAGCTCTTCCCTATGTTTTTTGAAGTAAAGCACGAACGAAATCACCATCATAGCAACGCAGATGCCTATTAAGATATCTGATACCAGTACCGGAATATGAATCCATATAATGTGAACGATAACCATTCCATATAAAAGTACTGTTACAATCTTACCATGCCAGTCTGCACCGGATACTTTTCCGGTTTTTCGTATTACCATACAGCCGCTCACCGCCATATAAAGTTCTTTCAGCGCCATAAGGACAAGTGGCACAATCATATGCGGAAAGCGGGTAAACAGACAGAATAGCATCGTCGCCTGCGTCAGCTTATCCGCTACAGGGTCCAGAATTTTCCCCAAATTACTAATCATATGAAACTTCCTTGCGATAAACCCGTCTGCAATGTCTGTGACTCCCGATAACAGCAAAATCCATCCTGTTCCACTATAATCTTTCTTTATACAATAACTCCAAATTAATACGGGAATTAATAATAATCGAAAAAGTGAAAGCAGATTCGGAATTGTCACGATTCTATTCAGGTTTTCGTCCTGATGTCCTTCTTGTTTGCCCATAAAGATTCCCTCCTTCAGTTTTTGCACTTTATCATCTATATTCCCATTATACTCCTTCTATCTTACTTTGGAAATGATTTATGCATGCCAATATGAAGAAAGATAAGAATAAGAAGAAAAACAGCCGATAACCTATGCCCCTTTTGCACATATATCACGCCGCTCATCGTTACAAGAAGCATATCTAATGTGAGCAGTCCATTTAAAACAGTACATTTCAGGCGTCTGCCTGTTTGCTTTCCCTTATTCAGATTCCTCCACCACGATATATTTGCCAGATTGTGCAGGAAAAATAAAATAAGAAAACCGCCACCAAACACGATATGCATTATTTTCCCCGTCATTCTGGCTCCCATTAATATTACGAGCAAAATTAACATCAAGATATCAATCACTAGTTTGTATTTTTTTCTGTTTTTCATATGCACCTCTTTTATATGTTAGTTTTAACTAACTATAGCATATTTTGAAAATGATTACCATTATGTTTTTGAATAAATACATTTTTTTCATTATAAAAGACCTCAAGATTCTATTCCTAAAGAATCTCAAGGTCTTTCCTATCTTATCTCTTTATCTTCCAACCTGTACTGTATACTCACAAGTTGCTAGTTCCGGAGAAGTTGCACGAATTGTAACCGTTCCTTCTTCTTCTGCAGACTGTACAAGAGCAAGTATCAGACCGGAAAACGCATGTCTTGAGGACGCTTTATCATTCTCTCTGCATCCCGGGTCTCCGTTACCGAGTCCGAGCAGTTTTCCTGCACCACTCACTTCAAACGTCACATTATTTTCCGCATTCGGCACTACGATACCGTTCTCATCTACGATAGAAACTTTCACACAAGCGACATCTCTTCCGTCTGCTTCGATTGTCGTTCTATCCGCTTCCATGCAAATCGCAGCGGCTCTTCCCGCAGTTCTCTGCACGTCTTCTGCCACAACTTCACCGTTTCTGTATCCGACTGCTTTCAGTTCTCCCGGATGATACGGAACTTCGAACTGTACCCAGTCTTCTTCCAGAGGCTTTCTTCCCAGAGATTCACCGTTCAGAATCAGTTCTGCCTCTTCACAGTTTGTATAAAGCCGGATGACTTTGACTTCTCCTTCTTTTTCCCATGTCCAATGTGGCATGATATGAATAAGAGGAGTCTCTTTCATGCGCGCCTCATAATAGAAGCAATCGTCTTTCGGGAATCCACATGTATCCATGATACCGAAGTTTGAACATACCTGATACTGTTTCAGCGGCGTCGGTTCCCCTCTATAGTCAAATCCTGTCCAGATGAAGAATCCTCCGGTTTTTGGATTCTCTTTATAGAAATTCCATGTCTGCCATGGTCTTGCAGTTCCTCCAGCGTTCGGTCCGCCTTCTCCGCCCATCATGACATAGCGTGTTCCGTAGCTTGAACAGTGTCCGCGTTCTTTATTATCTTCGTAAATGCCTCTTGTCGTATACCAGGAAGCGCTTTCCGTACTCAGGAACTTCATATCCGGGTAATTCTCGGATAAGTTCTTAATCTGATTGTTGTTTAACGAAGACTCCGCATAGTTCATACCGAATACGTCATAGATTTCCAATCCGTATTTTGCCGCCATCTCTCCTGTCAAAAATGCTTCCGCAGATAAGAACAGCTTGCTGTCATCCAGAGATTTTGCAAATGGAATCATCTTATCTAAGATGCGAAGCGCCTGATAGCTTCCTGCAAAAATCTCCTCATTTGACATGCTCCATGCAAAAACAGACGGATGGTTTCTGGAGCTCTTAATCAATTCCTCCAAATCTTCCATACGATGTTTGCTTGTCTCGATGATACGGTTTTCGTTAATCACAAGGATTCCCATTCTATCGCACGCATCCAGAAGTTCCAACGTTGCCGGATTATGAGAAGAACGGAAAGCGTTGAAACCGACATCTCTCATTTTCTTCATCTTATAGTTCTGGATTGCATCCGGAATTGCAGCGCCTACGCCAACAAAATCCTGATGGAAGCATGTTCCGTAAAGCGGTGTCTGCTCTCCGTTTAAGAGAAGTCCGTCTTTTGTATATTCGATACTTCTGATTCCGAATGTTGTCTCGTAATTATCTACTAACGTATCCCCTTCAAAGATTTCCGTAACTGCTGTGTAAAGATACGGATTGGAGCAATCCCACAGAAGCGCATCTTTGATTTCCATCTGAGATTTGCTTGTATTTTTTCCATATACCGGAAGAGAACCCTCTGCCTCTGCCTGTCCGATTTCTTTTCCATCCGGGTCTACGATTGTCGTGCAGACACGATAGTCTGCTTCTTTGAATCTCTCATTGCATACTGTTGTCTCGATATCAAGAACTGCGCCGTTTCCTTTCACAGTCGGTTTTACGAATACGCCCCAACGGTCTACATGAATATCATTGTATGTAGTCAACCATGTATGTCGGTAAATACCTCCACCTTCATACCACCAGCCTTCACTTCCGTTTGTCGTGTCACAGCGCACAAGGATAACGTTATCTCCTTCGTCTTCCCCGTATTTTGTCAATTCTGTCACATCAAACTGGAATCCGGTATATCCAGAATAATGGTCTCCGATAAAACATCCGTTATACCAGAAGGAAGCATTTCTCATCACACCGTCAAATTCTAATACGACGCGTTTTCCAAGCGTACTTTTCGGAACCTGGAATACTTTTCTGTAATAAGCAATTCCATCCGGAATATAGCCCTGCGCCCAGTTTGTCGCCTCATCTGTCACACCGATTTCCACGCGGAAATCATGCGGCAGGTCTACTTTCTTCCAATGCTTCGCAGATTTTGCCTTCTCCGGAAGATTTCCCATCAGCATGTTTGCAGCATCCACATCTCCTTTTGCATCATCCCCTGCCGGAAGGATATCCTGAAGCGCACGAATCATATTCGCCGCTCCGGCAAACGGTTCGAAACTCTCATCGTCTACCGCATTGCTCACACCGGCTACGATACCGCTTTTTGCATATGTCTTCGGTAATGGTCCGATTTCATCGATGATATATGTCCAGTTCTTATCGAAATTTTGCTTCTGTCTCATAGTAGACCTCCTATTCTGCGTTCTGTCTTCTTCTTACTTTTAATTCTTCTACGATTCTCTCATGTTCTTTATCTGTAAACTTGTTAAATAACATTGGTACAATGGAAATTGCTCCGATTACCGCACAGAATAATGTGAATGCTCCATGAAGCATCATCTGTGTCTCACTTGTCACATGATTCGGCACATAGTTTGCAACTTCAAGTACAATTCCCGTTACACCGGCGCTTAACGCCATACCGATTTTGGCTGTCAATGTCTGTGTAGAACTAATCAAACCTTCCTGACGGTTTCCAAATTTCCATTCCGCATATTCAATCGTATTCGTAAGCATTGTTGCTGATACTACAGAAGAAATTCCAAGCGGAATACTTGTAAGCGCATACAAGAACATCGTAAGCGGCACATTGCTAAATCCTGCAAAGAAGAACACAACGTCCACAACAATACCGAAAATCTTTGTTCCAATAAACACTGTTTTTGAATCGAATCTCTTTGTAAATGTCGGTGCTATAATCAGACCGAGAATCATTCCCGGAAGGAACAACAAGCTGAAAATCGGAATTAAACTCTCAGAACCTACACAGTCTTTTACATAGTAGATAACCATTCCCTGTTTTAACATTGTTCCGATATTTCCAAGCAGACCGCAGCAAAGAAGTAACAATAACGGTCTGTTCTGTGCAATCGCTCTCACAGAACTTTTCAATGTAATCTTCTGATTCGGCACTGGCTCTACATGCTCTCTGATATTCGCAAAACCAATCAGATAGAATCCTGCTCCTACGAGTCCGACAACAAGCGCAGTCAGCATGTAACCCTTCTGTTTGTCTCCCTGACCCAAAGCATTAATCAGTGGAATCGCAATCACACCAAGCACTGTTGTTGCAATTGTAGTAGACATACGTGAAAAACTAATGATTCTGGAACGCTTCTGTACATCAGAAGACATTGCTGCCGGCATGGTCCAATATGGAACGTCTACCGCTGTAAACGCCATACTCATCATCACGTATGTAATGGCAGCATATACAACTTTCAAAGTCGGGCTCAAATCCGGTGAACTAAAGTTCAAAACTAAAAAGATAACGATTACCGGTGACATAAACAACAGCCAAGGTCTGTATCTTCCCCATCTCGTTCTTGTATGGTCAGCGATGCTTCCCATCATAGGGTCGTTGATACCGTCCCAGACTCTTGTAAGCAACATAATAATACTTGCAGCTCCTGCAGAAATTCCGAAAATATCTGTGTAGAACACAAGCATATAACTGCTCCAAAGTCCAAATATCAGGTTTTGTCCGAAACCGGCGATTGCGTGGCCGAACATTTCTCTTCCTTTCACTTCCCCAGCCACAACCTGTGACATATTCACAGCTTTTCTTGATTTTTTCATTTTTCTCCTCCTACGTGTAGTTCATTTCCTGTTATTTATAACAATACACGAAAAAGAAGCTTTTTTCATCGACCTAAACAAGACATATTGTACATATCATTATCATTTTCAAGCATTCTCATCATGCAGTTTTCTATACTCGCCCGGAATCACTCCGAATTCTTTCCTAAATAATTCATAAAAATGGCTTGTATTCTTCACATTCAATTGCTTCATGATAGATGAAACACTTATATCACTCTCAAGAAGCAATTCTTTCGCCTTTTTCAACAAAATTTTCTGTCCATAGTGCGTCAGCGTAAGCCCTGTAAATTTCTTAACGATTTTATTCAGATAGTCTCCGCTATAGTTCAGTTCCTCCGCTAATTCCTGCCGCGAATATTTCCCCGGATTCTGCTCAATCAAAAACTGAATTTTCTCAAATATCTGTTCTTCCACCGATGAATCCAACGTAATATGTTGAATCTGATAGAGGTCTTTGTTCTGCATCATCCCAAACATTCTTTCCACAAGCCCGTTAAAAATATGAAGATATCCAGGCGCCATCTCCGTCAGTTCCAAAGTCATCCGCTCAAACATATCAAAAGTCATCTTAATCGCCTCTTTCGCTTTTGCCGAAATGTAAAGATAATCTTTCTTCGAAAAAGATTTTTCTCCCATACTCGACATAAGGAAGCGATAAATGGAGCCTCCTTTCTTCCCAGGCGTCTCCAGCAATTCCTGAATATACTCTTTCGAAAGACACAGATACACCACGAAGAAATCTTCGCCGGAAATCTCCCGATGCTTTGTATTCCGATTGATAAAGCATCCCTCGCCTTTTTTATAGACGTAAGTGCTGTTTTCTATCTGCTGCTCTACCGAACCTTCCAGAACGTACATCAACTCATAATAGTCATGCTGGTGTATCTTGATACCCCATTCCTCTGGAAACAGCATCTTCCCATCGACCGTTTTCCCTTCCCCTTCCTGCTTCGCCATAAGCTTCTTCCCATCTATGATACCCCCGAAACTGATATTCTGTTTCTCTTCATACTGTCCGCCGGACATCACATTCAGTGCAAACGGAACTTGCATTGACCTCATATGGTCTGTTCTGGATATTTCCAATCTTTCCTCTTTCCCTTTATTCGTCAAAATCCGAATTTCATCATTTAATGCATACCATGGAAATATAAACATATCGAATTTCCTCTCTATTTTCGTTCTAACATGATTTGATTTTTATACATATTCTCCATCTTATACTGAATCGAATAAAAACACAAGGGCTTTGCATTTTCTTTTGTCTGATTAAAAACCATTTAGAATATCAGGACATAAAAATAGCCGGATGATTCTCATATTCATCCTCTTCTGCTTCCATATATTCACCAGCAGTAGGTAATAAATTAAAATCTAATGATAAAATACAGTATTTACGATAACTTATAAGATTTCTCTCCAACTGCAAAAACCCCTTGAAAATGCCCATTTTCCGAGCTTTTCAAGGGGTTTAACTTACATTTTAACATTCGAAATTAGTTTCCCATGCGACTGTTGCTAACCTCAGCTTCGCCTTTCAGGCTCGCTTTGCTAAGCAACGCTGCATAGCTTCCAACTACAGTTCATCTGCGTCCTCCGGACTTGATTCACTTAGTTTCCAGCCATCTGAGCTGCTACTTCAGCCGCGAAGTCTTCGTTTTTCTTCTCAAGACCTTCACCTGTCTCGAAACGAACGAATCTCTTAACTGTTACGTTAGCGCCGTTTTCTTTCGCAACTTTTTCTACGTATTTAGCAACTGTTAAATCGCTGTCCTGAACGTAAACCTGGTCTAATAAGCAGATTTCTTTTAATTCTTTGTTGAGACGTCCAATAATCATTTTCTCGATGATATTGTCCGGTTTCTCTGGGTTCTCTTTCTTAGCCTGAGCTAATAAGATTTCTTTCTCATGCTCTAAGTAGTCAGCAGCTACTTCATCACGAGAAACGTATTTTGGAGACATAGCTGCAACCTGCATAGCTACGTTCTTAAGGCAAACTTTGATTTCATCATTGATTACATCTGTATCAGCCTCGATTAAGACACCGATTCTTCCGCCACCATGGATGTAAGATACTACACAACCATCAGTAACAACTTTTTCAAATCTTCTGATTCCTAAGTTTTCTCCGATTACAGAGATTTTCTCTGTGAGAACGTCTTTTACTGTCTTAGAGTTATCTGCAAGCCATGCTTCTGCCATGAAAGCATCCATATCAGCTGCTTCTGTAGCTGCTGCCTGCTCAGCAACTTCTGCTACATATGCCTGGAAATCAGCATTCTTAGCAACGAAGTCTGTCTCTGAGTTAACTTCTACGATAGCTGCAACCTTGTCATCTTTTACAACTGTTTTAACAAGACCTTCAGCAGCGATTCTTCCAGCCTTTTTCTCAGCTTTAGCCTGACCGTTCTTTCTTAAGTATTCGATTGCTTCATCCATGTTACCATTTGTTTCATTAAGAGCTTTTTTACAGTCCATCATTCCTGCGCCTGTCATTTCTCTTAACTCTTTTACCATACCTGCTGTAATTGCCATGATTATTCCTCCACTGCTTCTACTGCTTCTTCAGCAACTTCTTCGTATACTTCCTCACCTGTTGTACCCTGGTTAGCTTCGATAACAGCATCTGCCATCTTAGCAACGATTAATTTAACCGCTCTGATAGCATCGTCGTTACCTGGAATTACGTAATCTAACTCTTCTGGGTCACAGTTTGTATCAGCAATACCGATTAATGGAATTCCAAGTGTATGTGCTTCCTGTACACAGATTCTTTCTTTCTTAGGGTCTACTACGAAAATAGCGTCCGGAGCTTTCTTCATATCTTTGATTCCGCCTAAGTTTTTCTCAAGTTTTTCCCATTCTTTTTTGATTGCGATAACTTCTTTCTTAGGTAAAACATCAAATGTTCCGTCTTCTGCCATTCTCTCGATATCTTTTAAGCGGGCAATTCTGCTCTGGATAGTCTTGAAGTTTGTAAGCATTCCACCTAACCATCTCTCGTTAACGTAGAACATTCCACATCTCTCTGCTTCTGTTTTGATAGCATCCTGAGCCTGTTTCTTTGTTCCTACAAAAAGGATTGTTCCACCTTCTGCTGCGATGTCAGAGATTGCTTTGTAAGCTTCGTCTACTTTTCCTACAGATTTCTGTAAGTCGATGATGTAGATACCATTTCTCTCTGTGTAAATGTAAGGAGCCATCTTAGGGTTCCATCTTCTTGTCTGATGTCCAAAGTGAACACCTGCTTCTAAAAGCTGTTTCATTGAAATAACGCTCATTTTTAAATCCTCCATTTGGTTTTTTACTTCCGTATGCTTCTACTCCCCAAAACCGTCTGCGTTTTACGGCACCATTGAGGCTCACCACATACGTGTTTTTTTGCAACATGAATATTATAGCATAGGAAATCTGCAGAAGCAAGCCTTTTTCCTTGACAGGCTCTTAAATTTCCATCGATTTCCTACTATTTTTTTCTGAAAATATAATATAATATCTATCCAAATTACCGGTCGGAACAGAATTTAAAAAACTTTAAGGGAGGATTTGACTCATATGAGTCAAATCCTCCCTTGTTTGAAAGCTTTCTTATTACCAATATCTACGAATTGCAAGAATTGATTTGTAAGTAGCTGAACTTACCTTGATTCCTCCCTTTGGATATGGGTCCGGATTGGATGCATGTACAATCTCTCCATTGCCAATGTAAATCGCAACGTGTCCGCTATAACAGATTACATCTCCCGGCAGAGCATTCGAGATTCCTCCGCTGACAGCTTTTCCTCCGCTTCTCTGTGCGCTGGATGTTCTAGGAAGTCCTGAAATTCCACAAAGCGCATGAATCTGTTTTGTAAATCCGGAACAGTCGATACCGTCTGTCAGACTGTTTCCGCCATATTTGTATGGATTTCCAACATATTTTAATCCTGTGCTAGCAATCTGCTGTCCCTTCGAAGTATTGGACGGCTTATCCGGCTTCTCAGATGGTTTCTCCGGTTTGTTATCATCCTCTGACGGCTTGCTCGGCTTATTCGGTTTACTTGGTTTGTTTGGTTTTGTATCATTATTTCCTTCGTTTCCTGAAGGCTTGTTCGGCTTACTCGGTTTCTCAGACGGTTTACTGCTGCCTTCATTCTTACCGTCCTCGGAATCACCTTTATTCGAAGAGCTGCTGTTAGAGTTCCCTTTTGACTCTTCGATTTGTTCTTTCTCAATCTGTTTTGACTCTTCTTCGATTCGTCTTGCTTCTTCCTCCGCCTGCTTCTGCGCTTCTGCAAGCTGTACGTCAAAGTCTGCCATCTGGCTTCTCATTGTAGACAGTGTGGATTGCAGGCTTTTCTCTTCAGCAGAATATACGTCAGCCAACGCTTCCATCTGCTTCTTCTCTTCTTCTAATCCGCTTTTCAGCTGCGCAACCTGTTCTTTTACCTTCGCGTACTCTTCCAACTGTTCTCTGTCATATGTATGTACATTCTGGATATATTCCGCGCGGTTCAAGAGTTCTGTAAAACTTCCGGAACCAAGAAGCGCCGCAAGTTCGCTTCCTTCTCCTTTTTCATACATATATTTAATACGAATCATCATCTCTTCGTACTGCTTCTGCTCTTTCTTCTGTGCAACCTTCAAATCTTCATCTGCCTTTTGAATTGCGGCTTCCTGATTCCGAAGGTCACCTTTTAATATCTCGAACTCTGTAAGCAACTGTGTCAGCTGATTGCTTGTACTGTCAATCGCCTGCTGCGTCTGTGCCTTTTCCTGCTTAATCGCATCGATATCCGGCGCTGCTGAAACCGGCATAACAACCAAGGAACCTGTAATTGCTGCTACCACAATTGTCTTCCCAATTCTATTCATTGAATCTTTCCTCCTAATCAATTGATAACGATTTATTAAATAAGATTTAAAAAATTCGTAATATATCTACACATCTTTATATATACTACATTTTGCGGTCTCTTGCAATACTTTCCTCAAAAATATTCCTCTATTTTGCAAAAATGGAAGCGGTTCCCCACTTCCATTTTCAACACATCTATCTTTCATTTCCCATAAAAAATACTGCCAGAACTCCAGGTCCTGTATGGCTTCCGATAACAGAGCCGATTCCATGAATGATAACCTGTTTGATTCCAAACCGTTCCTCTAGAAGAGATTTCAAATACAAAGCATCTTCCTCACAATCTCCATGGGTAATCATGCAGACACTGTTGTCGTAATCTCCCATCTGCTTTTCCATCCGGTCTACCAAATTGACGATGGATTTCTTACGGCCTCTTTCCTTCCCGATTACCATAAGTTTCCCTTCATTGTCCATATGGATAATCGGCTTAATCTTCACCATCGTTCCGAGAACTGCAGTCGCCTTGGATACGCGTCCTCCACGATGTAAATGGAACAAATCATCCACCGTCACATTATGGCAGATGTGAAGCTTATTTTCTTCCACCCAGGCTGCAATCTCTTCCAAAGACTTCCCCTGTTCCTTCAACTCAAGCGCCTTATATAGAAGCAATCCTTCTCCCATGGACGCGCACAAGCTATCAATCACAACCACTCTTGCCCCCGGATAGTCCTCCATCAATTCTTCTCCTGCAATTCTGCAGCTATTGTACGTTCCGCTAAGTCCGGATGAGAATGCAATGTGAAGAATGTCCTTTCCTTCTTTCACAATCTCCTCGAAGACTGCGCGCGCTTCCTCAGGATTCACCTGCGATGTCGTAGGAAGAGAACCGTTTCTGATTTTATCGAAAAATTCTTTTCCTGACAAACCATCCATATCCTGGTAAGTCACACCATCAAGTATATAGGATAAAGCCAATACAGTAACGCCTTTTTCTTCTAAAAAGTCTTTTGGCAAATCTACTGTGCTATCTGTTGTTATCACAAATTCTTTCACTTTCTGTACCTCCTCGCAAGTCTACATTTATGCACATTCTACTCCTTTTCCGTACAAAAAGCAATTCCTCCGACTAATTTAATTTGATATTCAGATAATTTCTTCCGGACAACGTCTTATTACATGCAAGCGCTAAAATAACAATGACGCATCCTGCTAAAAATCCCACCCAGTTAAACGCCGCCGTCAATACGAGTAAAATCAATCGCATGAATTTCAACGCATATCCAAGTTCAAAGTTTGGCTGCGTATAGTTGGCAACCGCAACAAATGCCATATACAGCATGACCTCACTATTGAACCATCCGGATTTTACCGCGAATTCTCCCATCACAATACCGGCAATCACACTAAGCGGAGTGCTCAACATACTCGGCGTGTTCATGGCAGCTAACCGCAGCCCATCGATGGACAACTCCAGGATAAGCAACTGATAGATAAGAGGAATATTCTGGACATCCTGAATCAGCACAAACTCAAAAGGCTTCGGAAGCCACTGCGGATTTAGCATAAACAGCAAAAATAGCGGAGTTGCGAATACCGTTGCAATCGTAATCAACGCTCTGGAAAACTTCAGATAGACGTTTGTCACCGTCGGAAAGTAATAGTCATTCGCCTCCTCAATCATATCGAAAATCGAAGTCGGAAGTATCATTGCCGACGGAGAATTATCTACCAGAATGACGATTTTCCCTTCCAGCAGGCACGCTGCCGCCGTATCGGGGCGTTCTGTAAACTTGAATTTTGGAAACGGATTGAACCATTTTCTCTTAAATAACTCCTCTGCCAGACTCTGCTGATTCATCCGCAAGTCCCCCACATCGATGGCATTTAGTTTATTCGTAACGTTTCTCAAAAGTTCCTGGTCCACCCGGTCAGACATATAGGCAATCACAACGTCCGAGCGGGAACTCGTTCCAATATCCATCATCTGCATGACAAGATGCGGGTCGCGGATTCTTCTTCTCATCAACGCCGTATTGAATACTACCGTCTCCACGAATCCATCTCTGGAGCCGCGGAGAGACTTATCCTTATCCGGCTCTTCCACACTTCTCGCCGGATAGGTGCGGCAATCCACTGCAATACAAGCCGTATACCCTTCGATAAAAAAGCAGGATACTCCGGACAGAACATTGCGAAGTATCTGGTCAAAATCTCCCAAAATATCGACCTCCACATACGGAATAAACCTTTGCGAAAATGTGGTTGCATCCTCCGGCATATCATACGGGTTAATTCCCATCATGGAAGTCATCAGCTTCTGCATCGTGTCATCCTTCGTAAACCCATCAATAAAATAGAAGGAACTCTTCTTCCCTCCGATTTCAATATCTCTTCGAATGATATCAAAACTCTCATCTACCGGAAGAATCCGGTTCATATATGTGACATTCTGTTCCAAAGAACTCATCACCGTTCTTGTCGTAATCTTCTCTACCATACTTTTCCTCCACGAATCATTCTCTGATTAGCGTTGCCATTTTCGGAAAAGCTATACAAAAAGGATGACCGGTAAATTCCAGCCATCCTATAGCATTTAAAATCTTTCTATGCGTTTGTCGTACTTCCAAGTCCGCCGTTTCTCACAGTCTGCACATCATCATCCATCGTGATTCCATATTCCACAAAAATTCCCTGCATGAATCCGGTTCCGGCAGCAAGTTCCACCGTCTTTCCCTCATTGGTATCATTCGTAATTTTTGCGAAAATATGTCCTTCATTGTCAGAATAAAAATAATCGCTGTCGATAATTCCTACTGTGTTATTCAATTGCAGGCGATATTTGAAACCGAGTCCACTTCGCGGATAACATTTGAGCACCCAGTTTTCTTCCATCTCTACCCGGATTCCCGTCGGAATCTTCACCGTTTTCCCAGGCTCAATCACGAAATCTACCGGTGCATAAAAATCATATCCAGCCGACCCGGACGTCGCCCGTTTCGGAAGCTTGATTCCATCATAAATCTTCTGAAGTTCTTCCTCTTTGATATCTCCAAACGTGTCTCTCCAGCCTTCTTGAAACTGTTCCAAACTTACTTTATGAAATTTCGCTATTCTTTTCATCTTGTTTTCCTGTTAAAACCCTCAAAATCTCCCGCTTCCTATGCATGAAGCACAACATTTCCAGATTTCAACGTCTCCTTTACATCTATTACTCTTTGGTTTGAGCTTCCTTTCCAATGAAGGCTTGCATCCTTCTTATCACATTCAAATTCTCCATCTACAAGAACGTCCACATACTGCATCAGTTCCATCCTTCGAACTTCCTCCCACAGGGAGCCGGTATACAGCCAGATTGTTTTCCCCGGAAACTTCTCTTTGATTTCTTTCGCAAGCTCTGTCACTTCATATGCATTGTTAATATGAAGCGGGTCGCCTCCGCTGAACGTGATACCGCTAATATAACTCTTGCCAAGTTCTTCAAAAATTTCTTCTTTCGCAGCCTCATCAAATTCCAGACCGCCGTTCGGGTCCCATGTCACCGGATTGTGACATTCTTTACAACAATGATTGCATCCGGATACCCAGAGCACGACGCGAAGCCCGTCACCATTTAGCATATCATCTTTTGTAATATTATGGTATCGCATCTTACATACTCTTCCTTTCTGCGATTTCAGCCATTTTTGCATCGTTCAGACGCGTATCGCCTTTCACGCGGGAATAAGACAGATATCCGTTCATACGGTCAATCTTCGTCAAGTTCTTACTTCCGCATTTCGGACAGACATCCATGGAAAGTTCTTCGTGTCCGCAGTCATCACAGTATGCCAACGACAGATTGACTCCTTCATAGAAGCCCATATCCATCGCACGACGCACAAGCGACTTGATGGCTTCCACGTTATAGTTAATCGGATATTTGACATACTGAATCTTTCCGCCATTGCACAAATCCCAGAATCGCGCCTCCAAATCCTGTTTCTCAATCGGAGTCAAATCTTCTGTCACATGACAATGGAAGCTGTTGCTTACATATTCTCTGTCGGAAACGTTCTCTACAATTCCATATTTCTTGCGGAACTGCTGCACCTGAACGCCGCATAAGTTCTCAGCCGGTGTTCCGTAAATTGCATACAAGTGTCCGTCTTCTTTCTTGAACTCATTAACTTTCTTGTTGATATATTCCAAAGTCTTAAGGGCAAATTCCCCGTCTTCTACGAGAGATTTCTTATTGTGAAGCTGCTGCAATTCGTTCAGCGCAGTAATACCGAAAGATGCTGTCGCAGACTTCAAAAGCGGTTTAATCTTATCGTAAAGTCCGAGATGTCCACCATAGAATCCTCCCTCACAATATGCAAGAGGGTTCGTGGAAGCTTTCATCTCGCCCAAATATTCATAAGTGCGGATATGAAGCTGACGAATCAATTCCAGATAATAGTCCAACACTTCAAAGAAATCCCGGTTCTCCTGTTTTGCCTTCGCATAAATCATCGGCAAATGAAGGCTTACCGCACCGATGTTGAATCTTCCTACGAAGACCGGTTTATCATGTTCATCTGCCGGGTTCATTCCGCCTCTCTCATACCAAGGAGACAAAAACGCCCTGCATCCCATCGGACTGATAATCGCGCCATACTGTTTGTACATGCTTGCCACATATCCTTTTCCGGTCAGACTCAGCCAATCCGGATACATCGTCTTTCTGGAACAGTCGATTCCCGCTTCAAATACGTCCTCCAATGGTTTCCCCGGTCCATGGAGATTCTCATCATACAAAAATACAATCTTCGGGAATAATACAGGTTTCTTGTGATCTTCTTTTCCCTGGCCGTTTTTCCGCACTTCCAGCATCTTGATTGTCGCTAATTTCCCGTATTTGCTTGTATTCGTTCCGGAAGTCACCGTAATAAACGGATAATCTCCGCGGCTGGATGATACGGAATTGAATTTATATTCCCATCCCTGGAATCCCTGCTCCATCTCCTTTTCTAAGTCCTTCCAGGCAATCTCCTCCGCCTTCGCTTCCGAAAGACCAAGACTTCTATATTTTTCCAAATGAATTTTATGTGATTTTTCTGCATAAGGTTCCAGAATATCATCCACGCTTGGCACTGTAAATCCACCGTACTGCTGGCTTGCCGCGCTCAAGACAATATCTCCGATAACATCAAATGCTACGTCCAATGTCTTCGGCTCATTGTACCAGAGATTTCCCATCTCGAATCCACCGCTCAATACGTTTTTCACGTCGAAAAGACAACAGTTCATCGTATCTCTTCTCGCTGACATATCATGAATATAAATATACCCTTCGCGAATCGCCTGTATCTCCTCCACTGTCAGGAAAAATTTCTTATACAGTTCCTTATTCAGCTCATTAAAAATCAAGCTTCTCTTTGTAGAGACAAGCGCGCTGTCCGTATTACTGTTCTCCTTGTCCCCTATGTACATGATGGACTGGCTTTTCTTGTAAACCTCGTCCAGCATCTGTACGAAGTCCTGTTTGTAATTTCGATAGTCTCTGTAACTTTTGGCAACCATCGGATTCACTTTCTCAAGCGCGCCCTCCACCACGTTATGCATCTGTGCAATCTGAATCTCTTTCACGCCCATATTCTTCACTGCATCTTCTACAAACTTACAAATATATTCCAGTTCTTCATCCGTAAACTTAATCAAGGCGCGGTATGCGGACTTGTTCACTGCAATGACTACCTTCTGTACGTTAAAATCTTCTTTCGTTCCGTCTTTTTTTACTACTTTAATCATAAACGCTTTCCTTTCTGTCACATTCATCCAACCAAGAAATTCTTAGAACTTCCCACAAACAATATCTATATTTAGTATCTCTTTCTCATTCAGAGCACCATCTATAGTAACACCACTCTGTTTTTCAGTCAATATCCTATCACAGAAAATTTACACTAATCATTCTAACACGTTCATCCTCATTATACCAGTCCAAAAATAAAACAGGTCAGAAACGACCTGCTTTACCTTCCCTCTTTCCCCCATATAACGCGCTTTTGTTCTACCTTCTGTATGAATATTTTCTTTCTGACCGGAGAAATCAATATCATATCACGCCTTCCATTTATCACATAATCAATCTGAATCCGATCCAGAGACGGTGCCGCGGAAGAAAGCGGGTTATGTGTCTCCTTCATATTCACAATTCCTCGATACGGAATCCGGACTTTCCCATACACCGGCATGGTTACAAGAATATACTCCGGATATAGAATATATTTGATAAAAAACATCGGAAGAACCAATACGGTACAGATGACTGTCACCCCGAACATCAACCAATCCATCTTTCCTTTTTCTATCACATTCTGAATCCAGATTCCAAATTCCATCAAAAGTGTTCCTCCAAGAAGCAGACCAAGCCACCAGTCCATATGCGCCCGGTACACTTCCCCTTCCGCCGTCTTCTCGTATGCCCTGTAATCCCCCATCTGTTTTTCCAATTCTCGTCGTATCTTCCCGTCCTTCCAAAGATAGTATACAAGAGGCGCAAATGTGGCGATTAGAAATATCGGCATAAACAATACTCCCAGATTCCGCACAGTCACCGCGCAGAAAACCATATAGGCGAATCCGCACATCAGGAAGAAATTCATCATAACCAGCATCGGATAGATGGTAGTAAGACTTGTTTTCTCTTTCTCCTTCGCATATTGAGACATGGCGTTCGTTTTTACATAATAAATCACAATACCCATCATCCCCATCAGGAACAGAATCACGAAGAATAATAAAATCAGTTCTGATTTATCTCCCATCCGGTCCATTACGCCATCTGCTCCGAAATGCATGGAAATTTGCTCCGGTATCTGTTTCCAGAACAGAATTGGGAACACAATCGACAACACTCCGATTCCTATCGTAATCCTCGTCAAAATCTTTCCCAGATGTAATATTCTCTCTTCCTTTTCTTTCATAAGACATCCCTCACTATTTCACAAAAAATCCTGTCACCTGCATAGACGTATTAAAAGAAATCGTATATTGATTCTTCCCATTTTCATAGTTTGCCACAATAACCGCTGTGGCGAACTTTTCTCCCGTATCTGGTTCTTCTGTCCCTGTCACTGCTTCCTTCTCATACTTTTCGAATGCCCCTGCCTCTTCTATCACCGGGTCTATCGCTTGAAGCCAATCCTCTTTGGGCAACGCATTCTGCATCTTCGCATTGAATTTCTCCTCCCAAATTGCTTCCGTCTCCCCTTCATTCACCATATCAATAACCACTTTCGCTTCTTCCAATACCTTCTCCTTATCAAATTCTTCGGACAGCTTCGTCTTGGAACATCCTATCATACCAAGCGCCAACATCCCGACCATTATCATACATATCATTTTCTTCATCGCTCTTCCTCCTTGTATCGCTGATAAGTTTTATATCTGTGGAATGGTAATCACAACCCGATAATCATTTTCCTCTTCCTTCACTTCCATCTTTCCTTCATATTTTCCAAGTGCATTTCTTATATTTTCGAGACCAACCCCCATATGTCCTTCCTTTTTCCTCTCCACTCCTTTCGTATTCGTCATTTTTATAATGTGAAAATCATGAAACCGGTCTGCCCGGATTTCCACCCATTTTTTTGTTTCTGCTGTTGCCGCCGCCTCAATTGCATTGTCCAGAAGGTTTGAAAAAATCGTTGTGATATCAATATCCCGCATGGACTGCAAATCAATCGCCCCAATCTTCACCTCTACCTCCACACTTTCTTTCTCTGCCCTTCTTATCTTGTCGTTTAAAATAATGTTTAACATCCGGTTATCCGTATAATATTTCTGTCCCATTGTATTCAACATCTGATGCAAATCTTTTACATAAGCTTTTGCTTCCTTCTCTTCACTTCCGTAAAGCTCCTCGATTGCATGCAAATGATTCCGCATATCGTGAATTAGTTTTCTGGAACTCCGATATTTCTCCTCCAGTTCTTCATAGTAGCGAAACTGCATTTCACTTTTCTGTTCCAGAAGTTCCAAATCCTTTTCCAACTTCACTGCTCTTCCTACATTATAAAACAGATAAATAATATAGATGTTCAAGAACAACAGCGCTGCTGCATTTATCACAATCAATGCAGCTCCGTAAAACTGTATATAAATATTTCCCATGCTGATAAGACTATATAGGAAAAGAAAGCTAAATACCGGAAGCAAAAAAATCCCCCAATACTTCCTACTCGAAACCTCTCTGTTTTCTCCTCTCTTCACCAAGCTTGTCAATATCTTCGTCAGGAAAATCACCGCCAGACATTTCACCAGAATCGTCATGTTTCCTGCTCCATAAGTAAACACAATATTCCGTTTCATGTACCATTCCATTATCCCGGCAGATATCATCGACTGACAGCACCAGATACATATCATGTAGATTCCACAGTAACATAAGTACGTCTTTTGCTTACTGAAACACCTATATCCGACACATAATCCATATGCTAGAGGAATCACTATCGAAAAAAATCTGCTCCATACATACTGGTCCATGAAAAGCGAAACAAATACAATCAGCACATATCCTGCGAACGCCGCTATATTACAGCTCTTCTTCCCCGCAATTTCATGACTAATATGACTCATAAAATAATACAGTCCAACTGCCATAATGAAAATCTCCAGAATCCCGAATATCAGATTCAACCACATCGCTTCTCATCCTCTCAAATACATTCTGCTAAAAACTTATGAAGCTTCTCCCTGAATTCCACCGATTTTTTCTGTGACAGCGGAATTACATCCCCATTCATCATGAAAACATCATATCCTTTTACATTTTTTACATGAGACAGATTCACGCAAAAGCTCTTGTGCGGAACCGCAAAGCCATAAGGCTCCATTCGTTCTGACACTTCCGAAATGCTTCCTATCAACCAATATTCCCCGTCTGCCGTCTTCATAGATACATGACGTTCTTTATATTCCATGAAGTAGATTTCATCCAACGTCTTGACTGTCATTCCGTCTTTTAACGTAAAACGGATGGTTCTTGACTCTCTTTTTTCTTTATAATAAGAATCCGCCTCCTGCAATTGCCGATGAAGCTCCTCTCTTTTCACCGGTTTTAAGAGATACGCAAAAGCATGTACCGAAAACGCATAATTCACATAATCTGTATAACTCGTCACATAAATAATCTTTACATTCTTATCCCGTTCGCGAATCTGCTTCGCCGCCTCGATTCCATCGATACCTTGCATATCAATATCCAGAAAAATAATATCATAGGATTCACTTTTGGAAAGGAGTTCCTCTCCCGAATAGAAGCAATCGATGTCGCATTCCTTCCCGTAAGCTAAAATCTCACGTTTTATAGCCTCAACTTCCTGTTTTTCATCATCACAAACCGCTATCTTCCACATCTTTTTCCCCTCACATTTATTATGGTTTCATTATAAGCCGATGAAAATCTTTTGCAATATCTTTTGTCTAAGATACAGTTTTTCTACTATAAGATACAGAATTTGTCTTGCTATCTAGTTTTGAATACTATATAATAGACATGTCGAGGTGGTGATAACATGACAATAGATTCAAATGACATTTTAAACAGTATTTTATCCAGTCTTTCCCGGATTGACTATGTGCGCCCAGAAGACATTCCAAATATTGATTTGTATATGGACCAGATTACAACATTTATGGAAGCGCATTTAAGTTCCAGCAAACGTTACGAAGAAGACAAGATTCTTACAAAAACAATGATTAATAATTATTCCAAGAATCATCTGCTTCCCCCGTCCGAAAAGAAGAAGTATTCGAAGGAGCATGTGCTTCTCTTAATCTTCATTTATTATTTTAAAAATATTTTATCAATCAAAGACATCGAGACGTTACTTTCTCCTCTCACAGAAAAGTTCTTCCACACAGACTCTGCCACTCCGCTCACTTCTATTTACGAAGAGGTTTGCAGATTCGAGAAGAGCCGTATCGAAGAATTGCAGGAAAATGTAAAAGAAATGTATCAGAGCTCTCTTCATTCTTTTGAAAACGCTAATGAGGAAGACCAGAACTTCCTTCAGCTTTTTATGTTTATCTGTTCATTAAGCTTCGATGTGTATGTCAAGAAGCAGATGATTGAAAAGATGATTGACCTTCTCCCGGAGCCGGAGAAGAAAAAGAAATCTTAAACAAAAGGCTTCATAAGGTAATCTCTTGATTCTATCATTTTAAAAAGGTGTTAGCTCTCCATTGAACTAACACCTCTTCTTTACTCTTCATTCAGTCTGTTAAATACCAAATCGTATCCGTCGTTTCCATAATTCAACGAACGATTCACACGACTAATCGTGGCAGTCGATGCGCCTGTCTTCTCCGCAATCTCAAGATACGTCTTCTGTTCTCTCAACATCTTCGCAACCTCAAATCTCTGCGATAAAGACAGCAATTCATTGATAGTACAAATATCCTCAAAAAATGTATAACATTCTTCCTTATCCTTTAAACTTAAAATCGCATCGAACAGATAGTCAACAGCCTCTGTCTTAATCTTCTTACTCATAACTTCTATCTCCTGCTCTTATTTTCATTATAGCTTTATTACGTCTGTATTTTAACACACTAAATCTTTAAAGTCTACATCTTTTTCTAACGTTTTAAATGTTTGAGTAATTTTTCACAAGAAGTTGTCACTACCAATTCCTCCGGAAACTCTGTTTCTTTCAACACATCGTACACATTTCGAAAGTTTCCAAGCTCCACATCCACATGGGAATCGCTTCCTGTTGTAATGTATACCCCATGTTCTTTGCAAAGGTTCAACAACTTCAACGTATTTTCTCTCGTATTCTCCCGGAATCCATCCGGTCTAAGGGATGAATTGTTTACCTCTAACAATGTTCCGGTTTCTTTTGCCATCTTTACTACCGCTTCATAGTCCACCGGGAATCTTCCGTCATCCGGATGACCGATAATGGAGACATACGGATTCTTCATCGCCTCGATATACGCTTTAGTATTTCCTTCGATTCCGCGACTCTCTCCGTAACAAGGTCCATGAATACTTGCAATCGCAATATCCATCTGTTTTAGCAAATGCTCCGGCAAATCAACCGTTCCGTCTTCATCCATAATATTCAGTTCCACTCCAAACATCAGCTTCATTCCATACAATTCCCTCGGAAGAATCCCAAAATTCGAAAAATAAAACCTTCCACAAGACTCCGGCATGGTCGGCGCATGTTCTGTAATCGCAAGCGCTTCAAGTCCTGCTTCCGCCCCTGCCTTCGCCATCTCCCTGATTGTGCTGTAAGCATGTCCGCTTGCAATCGTATGGGAATGTGTATCTGCCATAATTTTCATGTTATCACGCTCCTCGTCAAATTCAGTCTTTTAATCAATATTATAGATGAAAATATCTTCAAATACAAATATCATTTGACAATCACTTGACAAAGAAAACGGGACTTCCCCATTCCTTATCCGGCAAAGTCCCGCTTTGTTTTATTCCACTTTATTTTGCTGCCTCTTCTGCAAATTCTGTCGTTACCAAGTCTTCATATGTGGTACGTTTTGTCAATTCTCCCGCATCATCAAGAATATCCTGCAAGAGTTCAAAACTCTCTTTCTCAAAGATAAGGTTCTCTTTCCATGTCTCCTGCTCATAATATCTCGTCACGATTGTCGTAATCGTCTCAAGACTCGATTCTTCAAATTGTGGTTTTATCACTTCTGCAATTTCTTCCGGCGTATGTGTTTGCACATAATCCATTCCCTTTTGAAGCGCATTCGTAAATCCCTGCAGCGCCTCTTTATTTTCCTCTATATAACTCTTCTTCGCGGAAAACGCCGTATACGGAACATAACCGCTGTCCGTTCCGAGGGACGCCACTACATGACCTTTACCGGCTTCCTCAAGCGTTGTCGCTCCTGGTTCGAATTCAACGCTGTTATATAAGATACTACACCCAGATGATGCAATATATTATAGAAGAAACAGCCCCAATCCACACCGGAAAGGGGATTTGTTATTATAAACTATTCATCCAACGCTGATCTGCTTTGCACGTCTCTACGCCATAAGAACCATCAATTTTCCCTTTGTAAAAACCTTTGTCCCTCAAAAACTTCTGCTTAGCAATGACGTGCTGCTTTCCAATATAGCCGTCAATTTTACCCTTGTAATAGTTTTTCGCTTTCAAGTCTTTCTGTTCTGCTCTAGCCATATCGGAACCGCTCGCTTTTCCGGATGTCCATCTGACACAGCCGCCTTTCTCGAGAGCATAACAGTATTTCTTATTTACCGCCGGCTGTCCGGAAACAATTGCATCTTGTTTCGTTCCGTAAATCTGCTGTTTTCTTCTCGTGGTTCTCGGTCCGTGCGAACCATCAACATTGATTTTATTGCTTGTCGGTTTACTTGGCTTACTTGGTTTTTCCGGAGCTTGTGGCTTAACCGGAACTGTAGCTTGTCCGAGATAACCACGAATCAGGTTTAGGAATCTTTCCCATCCTAAGTCTAATGTTTTATGCGGACAATACTTTCCGGAGAAGTCCTGATGCTTCTTAACCTTATCAATGCCCCATCCATGTTCTTTCAGTTTGCAAGCAATATAGTATGCAGCATTCTTCTCTGCTTGTGCGAACTTCGCCGAGTCTCCGGTTGAATAACAGATCTCAACCGCATAGTAGTTTCTGTTTCCATTCCCGTTTCTTCCGTCTCCTGCATGAAATGCATTACGTTTTTCCGGGATACACTCCACAACTTGATAATCATCAACTGCAGCATGGAATGATACCGCATTGTTGTTCCGGATCATGTAAGATGCTTCTGACAGAGCAGATGCTTTGTTTGCCGTATTATGTACGCAAATTCCTTTCGGTGTCATTTTAAATGGACATTTCTTGCTGTACTTATTCTGCGGTACAAGCATTCTCGTTACTTTTAATGTCATTACCATTCCACCTCGCTTTCATCGATTTCAACATCTTCTCCGATACCGTCCAATGGATCCAGTTCTTCAAAAACGTCTTCGTTCTGACTTGCAAGTTCCTCATCATATTCCATTTCTTCAATCTCAAGTTTTAATTCTTCCATTTGAACTCCTTTCTTTTTTTTGCGCCGGCGCAAATTAAAAGAGGACGATTGCTCGCCCTCTCACTACTCTGCTTTATTTACTTGTTTCACAATCTGATTCACATATGTACTTAATCCTGCTACCAAGATACCTTGCACAATCGCCGTAAACACCGCCATAGCGATTTCTTGCGCCGTACCTAAAGGACAAGTGGCGACCACATAAATCGTTGCTAGAATGATGCCTACACAGCCTAGCACGATAGGAATAAACTTGTCTTTTACTGTCTGCGATTGTTTTAGTCCCATACCGACAAAATACAATACGATTGCTACCACTACCAGTTCCGGTTTAATATAATTCATAACCCGTTCCATATTCTGCCTCCTATCCTTTGATTGGAAGTTTCTTCACTTCTTCTAACAACTTTGTTACCATTCCATTTCCACCAAGCGCATGATATGCGTCATACATCTCCACAAAGTTTTCTAATCCATGCTTTGTGATGTATCCTCTCTCCATCCATTTCTCATGATATTCTATGAGCTGGACACGCAATAATAGCATCGTTCCTTTGCTGTTGGCGTCCCGGTCTCTCTTCTGTGTCTTGAGCATCCATACGATGTATCCCATAACCCCGGACATTACAATCGAGAAAACATCTTTGATAATCTCCTGCAATGGAACTCCCTCCTTTCTTAATTCGTCCCGTAAATCTCCATGCTTGCAAGTGATGTTTTCACCATCAGTTTGGTATCCGATACATAATAGACACTCGCGGATAAATCTCCAAAATCTGCCGGAGCAGAGATATGAATGCAATAATCCCGGCTTGTTACCTGTCTCAATAATTGCACCGGAATATTTTCGATGCGCTGCACCTGTCCCTCTACCTTCAAGACCAATGTAGCATACTTATATCCGCTTAAACTTTTACGCAAATTTACCGCACACCACTCCGCAATATTAATCGGTGATAACAACTGTTCGCATACGGAATTTGTGAGTTTCTGTACAAGATACCGTAACCCGTCATAGTTTAGAAATTTTTCTCTTGCAGCTTTGTCCGTTCGGAAGAATCTCTTTATAAATTCCGGCATACCCTCACCTGCCTATTGAAATAATCCGTCAATTTCCGAGTTTGTAATTGCCTGAACATTTGCATCAGATCCTGCTGGTCCCTGTGGACCCATTGGTCCAACATCTCCTTTTTCGCCTTTTAATCCCTGTGGCCCTTGCGGTCCTGTTTCTCCTCTTTCTCCTTTAGCTCCAGCCGGTCCCTGAATTCCCTGTTCTCCTTTTGCTCCTGCTGGTCCTGCAATTCCTTGTAATCCCTGCGGTCCTTGTGGCCCCGTTAATCCGGTGGCTCCTGATAAGTCAGTAATATAAGTATAAGATTCCGCTCCCTTTACATACAATTTTGCATTATCAGCATCCTGTACATTTCCAGTATCAATCATAACAAATTGACCTTGTTTTACTCCATCGGATGCAAATCCTTTATTCATTGCATCTACTGATTCATATGTTTTGGCAATCTTAAATGCTTCCCCAGCCGGTCCCTGTGGTCCTTGTATTCCTTGTGGACCTTGCGCACCTGCTGGACCCGCTGGACCTTGTGTTCCAGCTTCGCCTCTATCACCTTTAAATTCCCCACTTTTAATCGCTTCATCCAGTGATTTTCCTTTATACGTAACATCAGTAGAAGCTACCTTGTCAGTTTTCTTTCGAAACGCGCCATTTGCCCATTCCTGCATTTTTGTTTTAAATGTTCCAAGTCCTGTGAAATCTAAAAATTTTGCCATGTTCTTTCTTCTCCTTTATTACTGAAATAATCCATTGATTTCTTCTTCTGTGATAATTTCATTTCCTACTCCTGCTTCCAGTTCTCCAATTTCCTGTTCCACCGTTTTCCCATTCTTTAACTGTACGCTTTCTGCCATACAAAGTGGATAATCTCCATTGTTTTTGGTAGATAGGGTGTTGACAATTACAACACCGCCTTCAATGCTCTGTGCCATACTTCATTCCTCCTTATTTTGCCACTACTGTCGTATTCCCAAGCCCTGCATTTACGGATGCCCATACATCATAACTCTGGCTGTATCCTGACTTATTGGTATGTGAAAGCGTCTGCATTTTCTTAAATCCACCATCAAACCCTCCTACATTAAATGTCGGTGTTCCAAAAGAAGTCGGGATAACATACACGATTTTCTCGCCTGCACCGGCATTCACCGTAAAGGTACGGTTCTTATTCGATGCCAAAGAAGAACCTTCCAATGCAAGAATATCTTCATCTGTCAATTGCCCCTTATTCGTTTTTCCCCAGTATACTTTCGGCTGGAATGTAATAGCGGCAGTTCTTGACACCTGAGCATTTCTCTCATCCGTAACAGTTAAAACAATGTTGGTATTGGATTTCACGGTCTTTCCGGTGTAAGCTTTCTTACGTAACGTTTTCTCTAATGTTTCTTCTGCTTCTCCACCAAACTTAATCTTCTGTGTCTTTGCTTCTTTATTCAGCGTCCATGACACATCCGTTGCTACGACTGTAGCACCAATCTCATTCACGCTATTCGTAGCCGACATTGCTGTAATCGCAATCTTAGTATAAGACAAGTCATCAATCTTCTGCTTATACTCATTTGTAAAGTCATTACTTGACAGCCCTTTTCCTTCCTCCTTACGCACATATCTTCCATCGTTCTTCTTTATCAAATGTGCAAGCCCTTCCTGGTCTAAATATTTCTTTTCTACTGCCAGTAGTTCTATATCGTCTTTCTTTGCTCTTCTTGGCATATTTCTATTCTCCTTCCATGATTTTGTCAATTTCCGGAATGGTAATGGATGCAACGTTTCCTGTCCCACTTCCCGAAATCTGCACTTTATTCCCTATCGGTGTTTCTCCGGATAATAGCTGTAGCTCCTGATTCTCATACTGTAGTCCGTCTCCTTTTTTCTTAAGTTCTTCCAACAGCTGTCTCAAAAGCTCAGTATCTTCCGGTGCTGTATAATGATTCGGTTTCGCCCTTGGTTTTACATAAAGAAATGCTCTGCAGACTGTCATGCCCTCTGATTTTGTCGTAACATACACATATGCAAGTAAATTTCTTCCGGTCTGCAATAAAGAATTGGGAATATCCGCAAGAATCGCTTCCTCTTCTACTTTTCCGAGTACCCGGATCGCTTCCCGGCTTCCTTCTGTTGCAAAATGAACCTCCATAACATCTCCGTTAACCGGAACCCCCGTAATCTTTAATTTACGGTCAATATCCCACTGCCATAAACCGTATGCTTTTGTATAGTACCCATTGTTAAATTCTGCTGTAATCATCGGTTCACCTCCCTGCTACAGCACAAGTAAAAAATAACAGATCCTTAACTGTTTTTTCGACTATTAAGAATCTGCTGCACTTCCGCTTTTAATTCTTGCGGTACATCTTCCAATGTTTTCTTCTGCTTCTCAATCAAATCCGCGTATACTCTTGCAATATAAATTGACATACTTACACCCCTTTCTTTGCTTCATACATCTCGCATACTGCCATCTGTACATCCGTAATCTGTGCATTTGCATCCTCTACTTCCTTTTTCAGTTTTTGAATGCCCTGTTCACTTTCTTGCAAGCGTTCCTCGTAACTTTTTCCTACTTGATTCATGACAATTCCATAAATACCACTCGGATATTCTTCTGTGTGGTCGTATTCTGTATAATTCTCATAAGAACCTAACATCTGTTCACGTTCTTCTACCCGAATGACCTTTGTCTTTAATTTATCTGTAAAGAT
Organism: uncultured Lachnospiraceae bacterium; assembly: GCA_905197485.1. Taxonomy (GTDB): domain Bacteria; phylum Bacillota; class Clostridia; order Lachnospirales; family Lachnospiraceae; genus Faecalimonas. The sequence continues at coordinate 28,498 of CAJJYZ010000002.1, forward strand.
ATTCCGCAATTCTTCCGGTGTTTTTCCAATTGTCAGGACACGCAATTGTCCGTTCAATAATTCTACATTCTGTACTCGTAACTCTGTGGCATCATTAAATCTTAAAATCATATCTTCTCCTTCCTGCTGCACCTGCAGCATAAATCTCTACGATGTTATCTCATTTCATACAACGTTACAACAATACTATTAGAGCCGGATGGTTGCGACATTCCAACCGTATCTCCTTTTTTCAGTGGAATCCATGTAGTTGTTTTAATCGGATAACTATTCGTATTTTGAATCTGCTGAACCAAAACAGAGTTATTGTTTACCGATAAAGTTGTATTTGTCCATGTAGATGTCGCTTCTACTTTTGCCCAACAGTTTTTTGGAGCTGTAAAAGCATTTCTATATGTTCCTATAATTTTCCCGTAATGAGGAAATCCAACAGAAGATTCAGACAGATACTGATTTATTTCACTCATTGCCATTAATGTTTTAAAAGCCGGCTCTACACCTACCACATTTAATCCATTCAACTCTACTACATACAGTATCATTTCATGTTTCAATGCACCGGAACGGATATTCCCCGTTGTTGGTGTCGGTGCTACCGGTGTAGAGTACGTCGGACTTCCTTGCAGAACTGCAAGTTCTATGGATTCTATTCCGGTTCCACTGTTCTTTCGATATCTTGCAATAATGGCATCCTTTCTTCGCATGCCCTGAGAACCGTTATTAATCGTAACATTCTCATAAGTTCCCGGTTTAATCCGCCAGTGTACGCCCTGCATCACTAATTCTCCATCACTGATTCTGACCGAGTTATTCGATATCAGCGTGGCTTTCGCTTTCTCCCCGACACCAAGGACATAGTCTTCCACGCCCACAACACCTTGTTGGAAGCCTCCAACATCATTGGATGTGATATGATTGCGCCCCTGATATCCTGTTACAATCTCAATCGACATGTTCTAATCATCTCCTTCAATTTTGTATTCTATTTTTTCTGTGCCTTCGGAAAATGTATATATCTTTCCAATAACCGGTTTCCTAACTGTAATTCCTGTAATATAATCTCTTCCGGCAATAATATCTCCAATTTCATACTCTTCTTCAATCCCATCCTTCACAGAAGGCTTAAATGTCTTAGAATTCATCCGCTCTTTCAAGCGCTCTTTTCCTTTTTCTATAAGCTCTTGTTCCTCCGCACTGCTATAATCGTAAACCTCTGTGTTTTCTTCAATTCCGGTATAATATTTTTCTTCACCAATTATGCCATTTTTCTGTATGTACAAATGCTTAACGATTCGGTCTTTTAATTCCCCTTTTCCAAGACAGATAAGATGATTGACACCATTTTTCTTTTCATTTGCTACAAAATTTAACTGACAATCCTGAGACAGCTCCATACTCTCTGTAAAATCTTTGATTGGAACAATTTCCACTCGGACATAACCGGGTTCTTTACTATTCTTCATATAAGAAAGTGAGACACGGTGATTGATAGAACTTAATAGTTTTTCAATTCCATCAAGAAGTGTTACATATCTCTCAAACTGAAATCTTTGTATTTCTACTTTCTCCACCATATCCACCACTGAAAATAAATCAGAAAGTCCCTGCTCTTCTATTAGATTTCTTACAACTTCATCCACATCTCCAGATACAATCCGATAGTCTTCCCCTTTTTTCGGTTCAATCACCTTTTTCTCTAATATCCCACGAAAGGTATTTCCCCTTGCAAAAATCATATCTTGAGAAGTCCTGCTTTCCATTTCTTTTATAATGCCGCCAAACTCTGTTCTTGGAATATATATCAAGCTATCAAATGTCATTTCTTTCTTCCAGTTACGAACTTTCGTCTGAATTTCAAAATCATTATCAGTCCCTATATCAATATCTGCTTCCACTCCATCAAGATATCCGATTTCCACTCCATTCTTATCTGCCAGCATTATTCTCGAATCCATTTTGGTTCACTCCTCTCTGATAAAAGTATGATATCAAACCCAAAATCTCCCGACCAATTTACTGCGACTTCTCCCGGAGGGATTAATTCGAACACACTTTGTTCGAATCCACGATTGTTAAACTCATTCACCTGTGTTCCATTCGCCATCGTTCGGATAACGCTACGTGTCTTACTGTCAATGGTTAAATATTCATTTTCCTCTACCGTTGTATTGACAGCATACGTGTGTCCTCCAATAATTATCATCGGATTCATTACAGGTCCATAAAAAATCATCTGGAAGTGTGACGCTGCATAATGGTCGTTTTGTAAAACAGAGATTCCTTTCTGGTCTCCTGTGAAATCATAAGAAAAATCATACGGAAAATCCAAATATTGATTACTTCCACTTTCGTCATACTTCTGGAAGGATTGTTTGCTCTTTGTAATCCAAAATGGGTTTTCTGTTACAAGAGAAATTTCATTGTCGAGCATATCACAGTCATACTCCCAATCCGACTTTGCAGAAGCGTAAATATAGCAGCTCAAAAACTGATTCCCCACATATAGTTTACCCGGAGTCCGATTCAAAATGTCTTTTTCCGTTGCCTCGCAGAATCGGTTGATTGCATCGTAATACTGCACTTCATTGGAAGAAGAGATAGAGAGCGTTAATTTTTTCGTTTGAACTCCCCGCTTAAATTTTGTAATTCTTCCGCCATAATCTCCATAAATTTCACTCTCATACTCCCACTGAAAGTCAAATAAGTCTCCCGTCTGTAGACGGTAAGGTCTCTTAAGTAAGTCAAGTTTCACACCTTCATTACTCTCATAATAAATTTTCATCATGCTCTTACCGCCTCCCTTACCAAACGGAATAGTTCTCTTTCTCTTGCTTGAATTGTCATCCCTTCCAGACCGCTCGTGATATCTGCCGCTACATAATGGCTGAACGCCTTTGCAAGCCTTAAAATATCCGTTTCCTGAAGCCCTACTTTTACATGGGATAACTTTTCTTCCAAATCTCCTGCTATAAATTCATGTACAATCTTCATTGTCATACTGGAACCAATCATCGCCTTCTCTGAAGACATCGCAGCACGCATCCTTCCAAGCTGATATTGCACATCCAATCCCGAAAGGACCGTATCGGAAAGTTCCTTTGAAGCTTTCTTTGTTTCCGGAATCATTTTCCTTAACCCAATCGGGAGACCAACTCCGGCAAACTCTCCAAGTTCTGTTGTTTCTTTGGAGGGCGAATTGATTCTCAATGTTCTCTTAATCGCCGACAATGCACTAGAAGCCAAACTCTTTGCGGCGCTTACTGCACTGTTAATTGCGCTAGAAATACCTCCACCAAATCCAGCGCCAAAATTATAACCCGCGCTTGATGCATCGACAGATTCTAATCCTTTCTTTGCCGCATTCGCAATTGTCTTTCCAGAAGAAGTAGAGTTTTTATTTGTTTTTGACACCCCGCTTGCATAGTTTTTTCCAAAGTTCTGACCTGTCCCACTTGGATTTACAGCCCCGGCGCCAGTTTTTGCCGCGTTTGCAATCGTCTGCCCGCTTGACGTTAAAATTCCCCTTGTTCCTGAAATTCCACCCGAGAGTAATCTTCCAAATACCGAACCTTCTTTTGTTGGATTCACAGCTCCTGCACCCGCTTTGGCGGCATTGGCAATCATGCTGCCAGTCCCGCTTAGCACAGCTTTCATGGCAGAAATACCGCCATTTAAAAGTGTACCAAACGTATTCCCTACACCAGTAGGATTCACTGAACCCGCTCCTGCTTTCGCCGCATTCGCATTACTTTCTCCTGCAATTCTTGAATTCTCGGTTTGAGAAGAAACACCAAGTCCGAAAAACTGCATCGCAGATGCACCAACCTGAACAAGACCTTCTGTCAATCCTCCTCCGGAAAACTTCCCAAGAAACTCTGTGATAAAACTATCTGCTTTTGACAACGGGTCCTCTTTCCCCTGTTCCAATCCTTCTGAAGCTCCCGGCCATACTTGTGCAAAGATATCCCTTACCGCCTGTGATGGACTATGTACCTGCAATGCTTCTCGCAAGCTTTCCAGAAAAGCGTCTACACCTTCTTTTGCCGGGTCCGAAAGGTTTTCAAATCCCTCCAAACCTTGTAATGCGCCATACCATGCCTGAGACCAAGTTTCGGCTGTCTTCTCATCCAATCCAGAAAATCCATTGATAAAACTTTCTACACTCTTTTTGGATTCCGCATCTAGTTTCCCAGACATATTCGCCTGTGCTAATGCTGATATCATTGCTGCACTTGCTTCCGGTCCGATATCCTGAATACCTTGAGCAATTCCACCAGGCAATTTATTGAATTCAGAGATAGAGTTTACCGCCGCTCTCGCCATATCTTGATAAACGCTGTCTGCGACCTGCACAGACCCATTTTGAATCAACTGCAGATTCTCTATAAAACTGTTTGCCTGGTCATACATCTGTTGTCTTGTTTCATTAGATGCTTTCAGAGCCTCTGCATTATAAGTCTGATATGATGTTACAAGCGCCGTCATTGCCGCCTCAATCTTCGCAGTTTCTCCGGAAGCCATCGCCTCCGCCAGCGCATTGTAATTGTTCACTTCATTCGATAAAGAACTTAACGTATCTTTTGCAGCACTCATTGCGTTACTTGCTTTTTCTTGCCCTTCTTTTGCCGCTTTCAGTGCATCTTGAGCATCAAAAAGTTTTTGTGCATATAGACCGGTTTCATCTCCACCATTCTTCATAACTTCATCATAAAGTTTTTGTGCCTCTGCAACCTTTTTCGTAGCAGACTCCACTTTCTCATTTTGCTCCTCCAGCGTTTTTGCAGACTCCTTATATGCATCCATTGCCTTAGAGGTCTTCTCATAAGCCTGTGCCATTTCTTCCTGCATACTACTGAGAAGCGCTTCCGCTTTCTTCTGTACGATTAATTCTTTAATCTTAGAAATGGTTTCCTCATAATTCTGAATAACGCCATCTGTCATGGAAATTTCTACACCGAGTGCATTTGCCAGCTGACCGGTAATTACCTTCGCGCGTTCTTCGTAACCGGCTTTTACTCGCCCGTTCTGGTCTGTAATTCCCTGAAGCTCTTCCACTAAAGATGAATAGCCCGAATATTCTCTATCAATAGACTGTACCGATTCTTCGCGCGCATCACGTTCTGCATGTAATGTCTCTATCGTTTCATTCGATACATCAATCGCCTTCTTCTGCTCCTCTGTTAGTCCCCACGTTGCTTCTGACGCATTGTCACTCATCAGAACATAAGCTCCCAGCCCAACTGTAAGAGCCCCAACCGCAGTTGCCAGAAGTGTAATCGGATTTACCGCCATAACTGCATTCCAAGCTGTCTGTGCTGCCGTCGCAAGAGAGACTTTTCCCGTTAAAAGCCCAACAGCCGCCTGACCTGTTGTAAGTGTCGCATTAGAAATAACCCCTTGTGCCGTACAAGCCATTTGAACTACATTGTACGCATCGACTGCGGCAGAAGCTGTTTTCCATGCTTTGCCCATGCCGCTTATTACATTTACGATTCCATTAACCGAACGGTATCCCTTGAGTGCTGTGTATCCGGCAATCGCAATTGGAACGAATGTATCCAAATTCTCTGAGACCGTTTTCACTCCCTTTGCAAGCGGCGGTAATACTGCCTTGCCGAGATTTAACCCTGCCGATGCAATATTTTTCAATGGAGTAATCACTTGCTTGGCTGCCGGGCTCATATCTTCCAATTCCCCTACGAACTCTTCAACCATCTCCCCGGCTTCTTTTACCGCTCCTTGAAATCCACCGCGTTCAAAGGCTCCTGATAGCCTATCTACCGCTTTAATTCCTTTTTCTGCTGCCTCTTTTAGCGGAGTCTCCAACTCTTCATATACCTGGATACCAAGCGTTTCCAGCCCACCGCCAAGTTCTTCCAAAGCGCCTTTCAAGTTATCCTGCATGGTTTCAGCCATTTTCTGCGCTGTCCCATCGGCAGCATTAATTTCTTGTACCAGCTTATTAAAATCGCTTTCTCCGGCATTCACAATCGCAAGTAAACCGGACATTGCCTCTTGACCTGCAAGAGAAGCTGCATAACTTGCTTTCTGACTATCATCCAGTTCCGCAAACCTGTCTCTCAATGTTCCAATCACTTCTATCAAAGGCTTCATCGTACCATCTGTATTTGTAACACTGATTCCAAGTTCCTTCATAGCCACCGCCGCATCTTCCGGTGGTTTCACAAGTCTTGTCAGCATTGCCCGAAGCGCTGTTCCTGCCTGCTCTCCCTTGATTCCGGCATTTGCCATCAATCCAATTGCCACAGCTGTATCCTCAATAGAATACTTCATAGAGCCTGCGATTGGTGCAACGTATTTGAATGTCTGTCCCATCATGCCTACATTGGTATTGGAGCTGGATGCAGCCTTTGCAAGGACATCTGCAAAATGGGCGCTATCACTCGCTTGAAGACCAAATGCCGTCAATGCATCTGTTACAATATCTGACACTAGAGCAAGGTCTTCTCCTGATGCGGCTGCCAGGTTCATGACACCTTCAATTCCATTCAGCATGTCCGTTGTCTTCCATCCGGCCATCGCCATGTATTCAAATGCCGCCGCAGATTCCGATGCAGAGAACTTCGTCTTTGCGCCCATCTCTTTTGCCTTTTCGGTCAACGTGGTAAGTTCATCCCCCGTCGTTCCGGATATCGCTGCAACTTTGGACATTCCCTGTTCGAAATTTGCACCGGTTACAACTGCGGCTGTACCGGCTGCGGCAACCGCTGTAGTTGCTATTTTTGTTGCCTTCGCTACCGCACCAAATCCTTTTTGTGCAATCCCAGGTAATCGAGATAATCCGCTTTCTATCCCGGAACTGTCTAAATCCGTCTCAATTACAACCTTTCCATCTGCCATGCTTTCGCTCTCACCTACCTTTTATCTGGAAACCGACTCTTATCTTTATACAAATTCATTATTTTCTGCCTTTATGCCGATGATGAAACTGTTTCTTTTTACCTTCGTCTAAGTATTTCCTTCCTCTGTCATCCAGAGTTCTTCTCTGTCTTACCGCCTCATCCACCAATGCCTCAAAAGCATCTAAGTGTGTATTCAGGTTATATTTCTCTCCGCATACCTGAATACCAGTTCCTTCACCGAATACATCATCAATACAAGTACGAACCGCTTCGCACTGCTTTTTGATGGATGAAGAGAACTTCTCTTCTTCTCCAATTCCATTCAACGTTTCCATGACCTTCTCAAAAGCATCTTCATACTTTTGGGCTGTTTCCATATCGAATAAATCAAATTCGAATTCTTTTCCATTCATCACTAACATTCTTCTTTCTCCTGCCTCTCTAAAAATCTTGAGATATCTTCTCCATTTAAAAGCGCTTGAATAAACTCTTCATCCCGCTCTTCCTCATACTTCGAAATCTTATAATATCGCTGCATGGCTTCCAGAAACTTCTTACGTTCCTTCGAGATTCCCTCCGTATTCGTATCAATCACACGATACTGCATAATCTGAGATAAACGAACTTCCTCACCCAAATCATCCAGAAGAGCTCGAAATAACCACCAATGAAGTGATTCTATCTTCAATAAATCAATCCCATATCTCGCCTTGAACGCCGACCAGATTAAAAGGTCATCTTCTTCAAAATCAAAAGGAAGATTACTGTTAATTCCAAGCACCTTATTGGACGGTTTATATGGCTTCTCTCTTTTTCCACAATTAACAAACCAATTCAAAGCTGTAATCGCTTCCTCGATGTCCTTTGGAAGCACATCAAAAATACTCTGTAGCGCCTGCAACATCGTTATTCCACTATCTTCTCCGGAATTCAGCGTACGGTCATAAGCTAAAATGACGCGGAAATCCGTATGAATCGGATATTCCACGCCACCAATCTTTAAAGATTCCGGAAGTCCATCTAAGAAAATCATACGTTTTCTTCCTTCCTCGTTCTACGTTTCCACCCAGTACAGGAAGCTTTCTCCCGAACTGGCAGATTCATTACTTTTTCAGCACTACACTTGTTCCCGCTGTAAATTTCTTTGTTGTCGTATCAAAATTTCCTTCTTCCCAATCACCAATTCCAAGAAGGTTTCCGGAACCCTTTAATTCTCCATCGTTATCTTCAAAAGCAGATACTTCTACCGCGACCCTTCTCTTTCGAGCTGGGAATCCTTTTTCCCCTTTATTTCCAGACAAATCTACACGGATATATTCTGTTTCTGCGTCGTCTCCCGTAAGTTCCTTCCGACCAATATTTGCGATAAATGAAACTGCTGCCTGAGATTCAATCATATCCATCTCAAACGGAGCCGTCCAATCATATCCCTTAATTGACTTGGAAGCCGACTTATCTCCTACATAACGTCTGGAGCCCGTCTGTGCGGACGGTGAATCATCAATCTTTGTAAAGCCGGTGTTCATAAGCTCAAACGACTCCATATCACTTGTTTTTACATTGATGTAATCCGCTTCCTGATATCTCTGCTTAATTCCTTTTACTGCCATGTTTCTTCTCCTTTACTTTGATAATACTGAAATTCACACTGAATCTGATACTGCGCCTTTGTCTCAGTCGCATCCATCAGATACCCTTGTGTAGTTGCCTTGATGCACTTCGCATCCTTTCCTTCCGATAGTTTCGGAAGATTCCCACTTCTTGTACAAGATTCCAACCATTCGGAAAATGCCTCATAGAACTTCGATGTATCAATGTTCTCCACATCCTCATAAGCTTCCCTGGAAGCAAAATAAAACGATACGCGCCGGATGGTATCTCCGTTCACATACCGCTTCACAATCGGCTCTGACGGCACAATCTGTACCGTATAAGAGCCTGTATTTTCTTCCAGCTTTTCCATTCCAACCGTTGGCGGAAACATCTGGTCAAATTCTTGTAACACCGGACAGTTATCCCTAATAAACGTCCGAATACTCTCAATGACACTCATCTTGCTTTCCCTCCACAAAACTTTGCAGTAGACTGTACAATTTCTTTTCCTCTATCCTGCCACATCCGTTTGTCCCATAGTTTGCCAGCCATCGGAGCTTTACTGCGATTCTTTCCCGCATTCTCATAATACTGCCTTCTGGAATATGGCTGCGGATATGTGATGCGATTGGTCTGTTCAATTGCTGTCTGCTCCATTTTCCCACTCAGATGAGGTACATATGGTACAGACAATCTTCTGACCTCATGGGTGAAAAACCTTTGCCCTTCCCCATTTTTATTCAACTTTCGTTTTAACAGAATCTTATCTGATGAGTCTATCTGTATCTTTACACTTGTCATTATGCAGCTCCTCCAATCCGAAGGTGTGGAATCCCTCCAAAACGATTATCCGACCAGCTATTCACAATTCCGAATACGTATCCCTTCTTTTCTAAATCTGCGGAAGAACAGATAGTTTCCAATTCACATTCCCCTTTTACGAAGATATCTTGATTTTCTACCGTCCAATAGTATTCTTTTTCCGATTCCGTAAGATTACGATACTGCTGCGGTGAAACATAACCTGTCAGCTCCTCTTTTGGAATCCGTATCTTGTAGACATCCGCACTTTGAACACCTTTTTCCTGCACCACAATCTTTTGGTCTGTGTACCAATAAATATCCGGGATGAAGTACCGGACATATTCAGAATGCCCGGTCTCCAAATTTAGCTTTCTATGATATAATGTCATACTTGCATTCGTAATCATCCTTACACCCCCAGATATAACATGCCTGTATGCATTAAATAACGTTCTGCGATGCGATATAATTTCTTCTGCAAAGCCTCTTTTCTGTCTTCCCCATCCAACAGCTCTGTTACATACGTTACAGAATACCCGTCAAGATTCTCGGACTTTTTCATACTATCCGACTTCTTATTCTCCTCGCTGTAGAGTTCTTCTGCCATTTCACAAATACAGTTTTTTATCTCCGCATCATAAGAAATCTCTGAGACTCTTCCAAAAGTAAACTGATTCAAATATCGTTCTGCCTTTTTTACCATGGAAGCAAACAGTTCTTCCGGTATTTTATCCGCATCATACTCATTCAGATAGTATCCATAATCCAATGCGCTGCTCATCTTATGCTCCTGCAGCAGTATGAACGTAAATCGCTACTTTCTTATTATCCTTCGCCTCCGCGATACCAACTGTACGATATCCAAACTTCCATGCATCTGCATCCTGATTTGCTTCCGGAGTGATAATCTTGGAAACTGTATGCTTCTGATTCTGAATCACAGCATTCTTATCCACTACAAGGAAATTGATTGCTTTTCCTCCTGTTGTAGTAAATCCGCCGGCGCCGGATGCTGTCAGCGCAATCTTGTCAAAGAATCTTCCAGTCGGGACCTCAATCACTCCTGCCCATTCTTCCATTGCTTTCTTGGATGCTGTTGTATCTAAGTCATCAATCATTCCTTTTAATGCCGTTGAAATGAACAGATAACATGTTTCTGTCTTTGCCTCTGCATTTTTGATTGCTGTTTTCGCTGCTCTTACTGCCGCAATCCCTGTCTTTCCATCTGCAATCGCTGCTGCCACTTTGTTTCCATCAGGCGCATATCCTGCATAAGAAGCAAGTCTCCATGCATCCAGTTCCGGAACTACCTGCGTACGGAGGAACTCTCCAGACAAACGACCAAACGCAACTCCTGCTGATTCGATGTTGTCCATCGCATCTACAGTAAACATACGTCCGCGGTCATAGGTACATTTCTTTGTTTCATATTCCAGAGTGACATCTCCTGCGACATAACCCGTCTGTTTGTTATAATTTGCAAGACCGCTCATTGTCATCTTTGGAATTAAGATTTCATTCGCATTTGCTCCCTCTTTTACTAAATCATTTGGTCCATCAAGAACCGCTGTTAAAGATGCTAACTTGTACACCTCATCCAGCATTGTTGAATACGCTTTTCTTAACGCAATTGTATTTGCCATACTCTTTTACCTCTTCTTTCTTAATCTTTTTTCGCCGGAAGTCCCATCGCTGCGCGAATCGCAGACATATTGTCATCACTGCCAGCTCCAGTTCCTCCTGTGACTCCTACTGCATTTGAAAACGGTTCATCTGCACCAAATAAATAGGCATCCGATTCTTTCACCGTTTCCAACGCTTTCTTAATATCCTCGGACTGGTTTTTCGATTCCTTTAATGCATCCATATCTAACAAAGCCATTACAGATTTCTCATTACGACCGCCAGCCGTCTTGATTGCTTCCCTCAAAGTCTCTGAAAAGATTCTGTCTACCTCTTTTGCAGCATATTCATCATCCTTTGCCTTTAAGTCTTCCTGAAGCTTTTTAATTTGTCCATTCAAGTCTTCTACATCAACGCCTTCGAATGCTTTCAGCTGCTCATTGACCGTATCGAGAGAAGATTTATACTCGTCTCTCTTCGTCACCGCATTATCATATTCTGATTTTGTGCGATAATTTTCTTTCCATGCTCTTTCAAAATCTGTTTTCTTATCTGCCGGAATTTCCAGCCCAAAATCTTTGAGAATTTCATAAATGTTTTTCATTGCTCCGTTTCCTTTCTTCCTGAAATATTTTATTGACCGCTCTTTCAGCGGTATGGGATATAGTCTGATAGACCACAGACTGGGTATTTATCCAGTTTATTGCCTTATGACAGGGCACAAAAATAAGACGCATCACCCAGCGCCTCAATGGGAGATATCCGAATCACCTCCTCTCTACTGATAACCGCTTACCATCAAAGCAAATCGTATCGCCGATTCTCGCTGTCTGGTCATTGACTTTCACCCCTTTCAACATCTCTGTCCCGTCGCGAATGCCGTACAGAAACTTTACTGTCTTATAGTTTATACGGTCTGCCAGCCAGTTTTGTGCCAGCATATCCGCATCTTTATGTACTGTTCATCGTTCCATAATTACTCCACCACCTTAAAAATGGGTATAAAAATACCACTCATTCCAAAGAATGAATGGTATTAATCCTCTCTATGATGCTTACACTCTAAGCATATTTTATCTTTCTCTTTACATTTTAATACCTTTGTGGGAATTGTTCTCTCAGGTGCCATTTCCTCTAAAACCATATGGATATCAAAACATGTTCCATCATCAATCTTTTCTTCCATCAACGGACAATACTTATTTTTGTTTTCCATACTTTTTCATTATCTCCCTTAAAACAAATGATATCTACACAACTGCTTTCATTGCTCTGTCATATTCAACTTTCAATTTTCTTTTGAAATCCTCGATTTCCTCCGGTTTCATTCCGGGTTCTACTAAAGCACACACATCCGGTGTCTCGTCATTAAGTATTTTCGTGGCTCTTGGTTGTTCCGCATACATTTCATCATAATGCACAATCAAAAGTCCTTCCAATTCACATGAAAAATCATAGATATCGTCCTGAGTATTATCTAAAAAATCTTTAATATAATCCATCATTTTTTTAAACATTTTCCCACACCTCCTTTGGATTGTTACGTCTTACTATTGAAACAATATCTCCTGTTTCTTTGTTTTTTACTGCTACCAATTGGCGTTCCGCGTCAAAATAAATCAATTTCTTTTCTCCCTCTTTATATTTAAGAGGTCCCTTGATGAATTCCATCAGTTCTTTTTCCGTCACTTCCGGAACTCCCTGCTTATTCATTCTTGGTAAACGACTCAGAGCATGCACAGACATGTATATCCCTTCTTTTTCAAATCTTACATAAGCATCTTTAGATTTTTTCTTAAACTCCGGAGACCAATCTTTCTTATCGATTTCAGAATATGTGTCAGCCTTTTTCTTCAAAACCTCAAATTTCTTAGGGTTATTATACTTCATCTGTCGGAACTTCTCAAGACTTCCAATATCAGCTCCTATGATGCTTTTATAGCGATAATACTGCTTCGTATCTCTGTCTGCATTCTTTATCATCTCCGCGGTATATTTTGCATTTTGAAGTTTAGTATTTGTGGCAACCTTTCCACGCAAATCCAGATAAATCCTTTCCCGGTCTTCCGGCAGTTTCATCTTTTTACAAAATCTTGAATACTCATTCAATTGTCCCTGATACTTGGCTTTTGCAATCATCACCTCATCTGCATCAGCACCACCTTTTTGTAAAAGACGTACCTTTTCACGCTGCGCCCGCATGGCAGTCTCCATTTGCCTCTGCTTCTGTGAAGCATTGTAGGTATTGTACTTCTTACCTTTCCATTCGCGCTCTATCTTCTCTTTGGCATTAAGCTCTGCAAGCTGTTCATCCGTATATTGTCGAACAGATATGCCTGGAACAAAGGCGTAATATGGATGATAGCAGTTCCATCCACCAATTCCTTCCCCGGTTCCAAGTCCACAGATATCTATCAGCTCCTGCATCGTAAATATCATACCGCCCCACCAATGGGAAGGACGGGCTCCTGGATGCCAAGGCACCTCATAGGTATCAGTCCCCAGCTTATCAGCGTTCATCTGATTGATTTGTCCGCACAACTGATTGACCCCTGTCATAACTGCCCTGCGCGCCGCCACAATAATTCTGTTACTATGTCCGCTCGCATAATCAACTGTACGAATTCCCGAGGATATCATTTCGTTTATGACACGTCTTAAAACCGTATTGTAGCTAAACGTACCGGTTATGATATCCATACACGCTCTATCAAGATAGTTCTGATAATACTCTGCAAACGGAGTAAATGCGATTTTCCCATTCAGCTTCAATGCAAATCCCATGGATTGTGTAATATTTTTAATATCGGCTTTTGTCTGTGCGACTATCGCCGACACCCACGCTTGCATTTCCTGACTCTCTTCATAAGGAATAAAGTTCGCATTTACCTGCTCATAAATTGTCTTATTACGCGTATATTCTTTGTCTATGACATCTTCGTATAATTGATAGATTTCTTCATCTGTCAACTGCGTAAGACGCTTAATCTCTGATTCTATAAATTCACTCGACTGTCCCATCATAATTATTTTTTCAATCTGATAGTCAGCAGTTGAAGTGATTTCTCCCGTTTTCTTGATACGTCTTATCACGTCTTCCATGACGCGTTTCTGTAAGTCATAAAACAGCTTTTCAACTTGAAGCGGCATTTTTTCCAGTTCTTCCGGTTTCATCTATCATCACCTACTCCATGATTTTATTCTGTTCCGGCAAATTCTTCTCCGCTTCCTCCAAAGTCTCTCCATACCATTTAGACCGGTACTCTGCATGACTCATAACGCCCATGCTTACATCCTGACGGTCCTGCTGCCGTTCTGTCTCTTCATCTGTTAGAATCGAATCATTGAACTCACAAGTAAATTCATACCCGGATGTATAAAGCTGATTGTAAAAAGCCAATCCAGCCGCAAAATCTTCCAAGCACTGTCTCAAATTGTTCTGAATCGCCGTTACTCGATTGTACTTCCTGACTTTTGCCGCTTTTATCTCTGTTGCAGTTTTCTCTACATACTGAACATCTGAAAGGTCTCCATAAGAAAGACCTACGGCAAACTCAATGTTACGGAAATACTTTTCCAGTCCACGATGAAATGCTTCATCCCGCATCTCCGGAGAGTATTCTTTTAATAGCTCCTTGTCTTTACCATTTTCCAACTCCAACCCTCTATAGAGCCTTTTATTCAGCTTAGACATCCCCATCCTGCCGTCTTTTCCCTTTTTCAATGCCCTGCTATCCACATGGATTGCTCTTTCTCCAGATTCATACTCCCAATCCAAGCGCGCCCATTGGATATCCGCTTTTCTAATCTGTTCAATTGCAGAATCAAAGATAGAAACTCCACATGCCGAACCATCTACCTTATTTTTGATTGGATTGCGATAATATCCAAAATCCATTCTATCCATGCCAGGGTAAGTAATCGGTCCCGGCTCAATCTCTGCCCATTCTGGGATATTCTCGAGCGCACAAGGAAGACCTATCTCCTCGCGGCTCTGCGAATGATAACATTTATTCTCAATTGTCAAATTCCCTTTCAAGAAATAATGTCTCTCAAATCTTGTATAATAGTCACTGTCTCCCATTCGTTTTGTAGTCAGAAACCCGACATCAATCGGATTCTTATCATCATCAAATGCAATCGGAATGAACTTATCCGCTGTCACAAATTCTGCTTTATCCGAACCAAGCGGTTTTATAATCATAGAGCCGAGCCCCAGTCCATCTTGTAATTCTTCATTCAACGTGGCAATACACTTTTTATATGCCTTATTCAATTTATCATTACTGATACCTGTTTCCATCTCCACCAAGACCGCATCTGCAAATTCCCGACAGATTCCCTCTTCCACCCGGAGAGACTTCACATAATCTGTCAGCCAATCCGCATTTCCATCCAGCATGCTTTTCCATTCATTTATCTTATCAATCATCTGGTCGGATAATGTCACATCTTTTCCGACAATTTCTTTTATCGTTGTATAACCAAACATCCGCCTTATTCCTCTCCATAATCTTTGAAATATATTATCCATCTTCCACCTCTTGTATCAGGGTTTTCATGTCACGCTCGATTGTATATTCAAATGCATCCAAGCTATCAATGTCCGTACTCCCGTCATCCAACCTCTCATCCTTATCTTTCACATCCTGATTCCATACTGCATCCGAAAATGCTATCTGCAGGCTCTCACAATCTTTTGTAATATAAAATCTATTCGAGCCCATAAGTCTTACTGTGCATCGAATCCGGTCATTGATAGCTTTCTTTTTTGCCGGTCTTACAGATATCCAAGGGAATCTCTTATCAACTGCATTTCGGATAGAATTTCCAAGCACTGTCTCCGCATTGTCGTAATACACCGATTCTACATTGCAGTATTCCACGTAGTCCCCATGCTTTACAATCACACCATACCCGTCTATCACCTGCTGCACAAACTCACAGAAAAGCTCGTCCAACTTATTACTATCGATATCCTCATCCTCGTCCTTCGCCTTGATGCGCTTCGACATGATTCCAATCACTTCCCGATAATCATCGGTATAGCCGCGCGCTACAAAAGAATGTCCTGACTGATTTCCACCGAAGTCTAATCCGATTTCGATAGATACAATATCTTCTTTCCGGAACTGTTTTATATTCGCATCTTCTGACACTTCATCCACGACTTCACACCGGAACTTCTCCGGATTATCCGCAAATCGTTTATAGATAGCTCCTTCCGCTCTCTTCCACAATCCAAGTATTAAGCGGTCATAATAAATAGTTCCTTCGTACTCCTTACATAACTGCTGCACAAATTCTTCCGGAAGAAACGGATTATCAAAAATTGTATATCTCTGTAGATAAATATCCAGTTCTTCATTGTCTAGAAATTCTTTCAGCCAATGTGTTGGATGCTCCGGGTTACATGAACCATCAAAGCACGAATACGGCTTATCTAAACGGGATTTTAACATCTGGAACACCTCTTTGTTCCATTTAGCAACCTCATCACCATAACAATACTTGATAGATGCACCCTGTATCTTTGCCACCTGACTGACCTTCTCAGCGCCCAGACAATAGACATCTTCACCACAAATACGTGCCACGTTTCGATTGTTGATATTACCAATCAACACATCCGTATAAATTTCACGCATCGGTTGCAGCATATTTCGCTCTATAGATTCTTTTGAGACTCCAAGAATGACATTCAGTCCCGGTTTCCCCGCTCTCTCTCGAATACGGAAAGGGACAACGAACGCTGTATCTACATAAGACTTCCCGGAACGCACAGCACCAGACTTAATGTTCCAACGGTGAGTTGCATTTACGATATACTCATTCTGCTTGTTGCTTAGCTGCATTTTCATACACTCCCTTTAATATTTCATCCAGCTTGTCAATCGCCTCTTCCGTCTCATTTTCACCTGTGACTGCCTGTTTTCTTGCTTTCTTGAGTTCTGTATCCGCTTCACGATTCCGGATGTTCTCTTCCGGCTCCGCAGACTGTCCTGCATACTTCGCTACAAAATTTGCCGCCTTTGTATTTCCCATCAGCGCCTCTTTAATCTGTGCCATTAATAAAGCCGATTCCAACGTACACTCAACCCCAAGCGCACCAAGAACCGGCTCCCATTCTTCACTATTTATTTTTGACGTAAGCAGAAGGTTCAGAGTCTTCCGGAAGTCCGCTTTTCTTCTCCTTGCCTCTCCACTTGCTTTTCCTGCTTTAATTGCTATCTCCCGCCGTTCATCCGCGGTTCGTTTGTCAAATCCATGTTTTTTTATGTTATCATAACCGGACACTCCACCACCTTCCTTTACTTAAATTTTTGCATCAGAAAAGCACCCCGGAGGGTGCCTTTCTAAAATATTTATATAACTAGAGAATTAGTTAACACTTTTTGTTATTCCAAGAACACTCATAATTGCATCTTGTAATAATTTTGAGTAATTAATTCCTGCTCTTTCTGCTTCTACACTCATCCAATAAGGAATTGTGCAATTTTTCTTTACAGCTTTATTATCAACCTTTCTTCTGTATTCAGCAAAATCAACATCGACCAACGTCACAATATCATCTTCCGCCACCTCTATTTTTATAGAATTTGGCTCTGGAAGTCCTTTCCCATCATCGATTAAGTCAATACCCATAAGACCGATTGCGTCTCTAGCCATTTCCATCGCATCGGCTATACTTTCTCCTTGTGTAGCAATATCAAAATCCGGAATTTCAACATAAAAAAATCCATCTTCTTCTCTTGATATTACGATTGGGTATGCTCTCCTTTCACTCGTTTTCATTGTTCTTTCTCCCTTTCTTATTACTTTCTCAACTAAATATAACACAACAGAAAATCACTTAATGTTTCTACAAGAAGTCAGAACTATTTAAGCCCTAACTTCTTGATGATTCGTTTCGCTAATCTCTCGTTAATATCTGGATGTCTAGGAATCGGTTCCGTTCGCTCCCCATCAGTATATATGTCATGGTTCCCACCATTCCTTTTTACATACCATCCATTACTCTCGAGTAACTTAACTAATTCTCTCTTCTTCATTAAGTCATTCTCCTATAAATTTTGTTTACGCGTTACTATACGTATATTATACGCATATCTATAGTATTTGTCAATAGTAAATGCGCATTTTATGCGTACAAAACCGTCCCACGTAAGTGAGACGGCTTTTCACATAAACTCTTAGAGTTCGTTTGATGGCGGAAAGAACAATTGGAAAAAGTTCCAATCATTCTAGAATAATTATAACATATCTAAAAGTTTAATGTGTTTAATCTTTTACGATTCCAGAAATTATTTGTGATATCCTTCCCTTGGTATATCCAAGTGCATCTGCAACCTTTGTTTGATTCAATCCTTCCAGATACACCATCTCCATAATCTGCCTTTCTACTCCCGCCGGTAAATCCTCAATAAACTCCCTGACTTCTGTAACTTCCCTCAACAGTTCCACTTGACGCTTTTCTTTCTCCCGAAGCTTGTCCTTAATTGCACTGGCTTCTCTCGGCTCTTTCATCCGCACCGTCACATGCTCTTCTATGTACGGAAAATCTTTACTCGACTTTGTAACCTTTCCAGACACCTCTGGTACATTCTCCAAACGTTCATTCAAACGGTCAATCTGTTCGGCAATCAAATCCAGTTCTTTCACATTCGGCTTATACCGGTTTAATAGTTCCTTGTCCATCCGCATCTCTCCCTCGATTGTCTGAATCATTCTTCCGTCCAGTCACTTCATAAGCTCTATGCCGGAAAGCAGCTTCTGCACTCTTGCTCGGCTTCTCTTCTTCTAACTCCTGCATATGGTTCGCTCGGTCCATCTTCATGCTATGCCTGTCTCGTCTATATCTCAAATTATCGCCTTCTTTCTCAAGTATTCCAAAACACTAATGTCTGGCACTCATTCTTCTTTTAGCTCTTGGCAAACTTCCTTCACTATCTCGTGCTCTTCTGCTTCTTTCTTATCTCCGTCACAATACTGTGTGGCATAACGTTCTGTATACTCCCTCGGAGTTCTGTGCTGCTCACTCAATCTCTATCACCTCTGTTTCACTTGGGAAATCCGGGCAAAACTCTGTACCTTCCAGCCAGGTATAGCTGTGCATCAATTCTCTATGCTTTACATTTGCCCGGTTTCTTCTGCATCTTGTTACTTTGCAGTCCCAGTTTGCACAGTATGTCATGTCTTCACTCATTGTCTGCCTCCGTATTCTTTAAATTCCATAGTAGCGCCACCATAATGAGGACTGCTGCCACTAAGATGATTTTATGTTCCACTTTTTACCTCCATTTCTACCGCTTTTTTCCAACACTCCCGGCAAGCTCTCACACTATAAAGTCCTCTTGCATCACATTTCTTTTTTATTCCTACTCTATTGGGGCAAGTTATGCTTACGATTGATGCCACAAACGTATCCTTTTCTTCTTGACTATCAAAAATAATTTTCACTTTTTCACCTCTTTTTTCAAAATAGCCGTAAGTTTTTCTCCTCAGAATTGTATATATATTAGAGGAGCGAAATATGAGGTCAGAGCTGTGGCACTTAAGACCACGCTCCGCTGTCCTCTTTACTCTGCCTTTGTAAATCTACTCATGATATGTTCCATGCCTGCTGCCGGAATAGTTTCCTTTGGTTTGTATGGTTCTGGAAGTGGCTGCCATGCTAAAATTCTTCCATCATATATCCCGCAAGTCCAGTACCATAAGTTTTCTTTAAACCTCATTCTTTTTACTGGATATTCTTTGTCATCACACGTTACAAGATATATCCCTTCTTTTTTAGGTATGTTCTGTTCTGTATAAGGAATCCAATCATCATTTTTTGCTTCATCCATGTGGGAGCGGATGATTTCTTTTGCATATTCCATTCCTTTACTATAGTTCCACGCATGATCAGCCTCGTAACTGTTCTGCTCTTTTTCTATCTCTTCCAAGATCTTCTCTAGTACGTTCATTAAATAACTCCTTTCTCTTTTAGCTGTTCCGTAGCTAATCGGAAAGCCAACATATACACGTCCAAAATTCCTGTTGATCTTTTCCCGATATCTCCAGCAAATTCCCATACATCACAGAAATGTTCTGACAATGCATCATATCCTTTTGGACCAACTCCTGTGTCATCAGAAAAATCTTCTAGTACATCTTCATAAAATTCTTCTAATTTATCTTCATCTGTTTCAAAATCAAATCTATCATGTTGAAGAATTTCTTCCATCATATCCCATTCTTCCAATAATTCCTTTAAGTCTTTTTTCGCATTTTCGGAATCATATGTGTATATTTCACGATTATGACAATCGATTTTTTCTCGGAAATAACCCACATTATTTACAAAGTCTGAAAATCCTTTGAAGGTCATGTTGTTATAATTCGATGCAATCAATTCTCCTAAATCACCAGATATATGTAATCTGCAATAATCTTCTTCAAAAAGAAATCTGATTCTGTATTCATTGCTATCAGAACGTTTAAAATCTACAATCTTGATGTTTCCATAATCTGTGAATTTTGCTATATGATTCACAAATTGTTTTTTCTGAAATTTTAAATCAACCATCACTCCACCTCCAACAAATCTGCATTATCAAAAACGTTGCCGATTACTTCAACACAGTTCCTTTCACATGCATAAAATCCAAGATTGCAAGCGTCTGTGTGCATCTCTTTTCCAAATACATAACTGTAATCTAACTGCCAATCTCCTTTATTGTATGTCACGATTTCAGGATATTTTTCTTTTCTATCGCAAATATCATTCTCCCAAATCTTCTTTCCGTTCTTGTCGGTAAGTCCGGTGTATTGGCAAAGGGTGTCGGGATCGATAGGGTGTGCATATAACGCACCTGATTCGATTGGCTGTATTCGATATTTAAATCTGTCAAGCCGAGATTGATCTATTACAATACACCCTTCCACCCATTCTCCATTATCTTTTCTCTTTGCTTTAAAAAAGATTTCTCTCATATTTTCAACCTTCCTATTCCCTTAATTCATAAATAAATAACATCATAAATACGTTCACAAGTGTGCCGCACAAGACAATTTCCTTTATATCGTTTGAAAAACACATGATACAGAAAAATGCAAACACTGCCACGGCATTAACAATAGCTTTACCTATATTTCTCATTCTTCCACTCTCCTGTTCCATGCTTCAATTGCCTTACATTTGCAATCTTCAATATTCTCTAATACTTTGTCTACATTTTCCATATTCGGGCAATACCCTGTAGTTTTTGCATAGCATTTCTCACATTCGCACCATATAGTCCAACCAATAGTGCTTTTTCTTCCCATTTTTATTTTTACTTCTCCACCACAAAACGGGCATTTCTTTAGTTCTTCTCTAACTTTCTTTTCGTCCATATTCCATCACCTCGACTATCTCCAACCACAACCCATGTTCTCCGTCTTTCTCATGCAAGAAATCTGTTTCGATTCCCTCTTTCGCAAGCAACATCATTAAATCGACCATTTCTTTGCTTGTAGCACATTTTATCGTATCTCCTACCTTTAACCGCTTGTTCGGCTTTTCTTGGCAGAGAGGGCAGACCATTCTACCCTCTGGTATGATTTCTCCGCAACAAACACATCTATCTTCCATTTGCAATCACCTTCTTATAGCATTGCTTTAACTCTTCGTCACAATAGCTACCAAAATTCGAACCATTATCATGACACATTTCTCCTATAGCACACCCTTTGCAAAATTGTAAATTGTCGCAATATTCATCACACGCCCCAACCATCTCATTTCTGCTTGGCTCAATCTCAATCTTCTCACCCGTTAATTCTTCTAATTTCTTACGCATTTCTTCGGCGGTCATGTGTTTTGTTACATCTCGTTCCCAAATGAGTTCAAGGCTTTCGTCTTTAAATAAATCTTCAAGACTGGTAATAAAATTATTTTTTACTTTAAAAACTCTGATAATATCAAAATCCCTAGCATATAATTGCGTATCTGTTAAATCATTTCCATATCCTTTAAGTCTGTTATACCCATCATTGTTTAAAACCCTATCTCCAAGTACAATGTATTTTCTTTTATTTCTTTCTTCAACTACCATCCCGTCTTTCAAATCAGCTTTTGTAAATTCTTTCTGCATAACATCCTCCTACATTTTCCTCTCTAAAAACTCCGCTGCTTCTTCACAATCTTTTTCAAACCGCATACCAAGTGCTTCTAAAACGTCCAAATTGTACGTTTCCTTGTAATATTCCGCTACATCGGTGAAATACTTGTCATCCTCTCCGATTTCCTCTATACGCCCTTTTGCGAACGCTAGGAAGCTATGTAGTCCTCTCTCTTTGTACCCGTGTTTCATTTCCAAGTATTCGCACGCCACAAAGCAGAACCGACAGAACGCTCTAAGCGCTGACTGCTGCATATCATCTTTTCTAGCGTCTTGATATTCTTTAGAATTTAGTGCTTGTTCCACTAGCTTATGTACTTGGTGTTTCTTGTGTGCTTTGCTCGCCCAACTCATTTCTTTTCTCCCCTAACACATTTTTTCTTACCGCTTGCGCACATCTGCCTTTTGGATTAAGTATCGCACAGACCAAATCCCATTGTAGGCAGAGTGTTTTGTCGATTGGTTTACTTCCTTCCATTTGTTTTCTCCTTATTATGAATCTCTTGGATTACCGGAGCGAACCACAATAATAGATTTCGCACCAAGCAATCACCCTTATATTTCTTAACAAGCTGCTCAGAACGCTTATTGTATTCCAACAAGTCATGATCTGACAGATAATCCTTGTAGTTCTTCCAGCAATCGTTGTATAATAACTGTACTTTATTCTGTAATTCGTCCATTTTATATCCTTTCGTTACACTTTTTAAAATAATAGTAACCAAACTGTAACTATAAAGTGCTCTATTTATCACGGTTTCAAGGTACGGTTACACGGTTACACGGTTACATTAGGTTTTACATATAGAGGGCTTCTAAGTGTGTATCAGACACCGACACTTTGTTCCAGTATATATATGCAAAAGTGCGTGTAACCCTTGTAACCTGTAACCTTTTACTTAAACGGGAGCTCTTCTTGCACGTCTTCGTAGCTTACAAATCCATCTTTGTCCGCCTTTATCTCCGCATTCTCTTGCCTTGACAGACTCAGCCACACACATCTGCAGGAAACACCATCTATCTTCTTGACCTTTGTAAGCTGGTTATTCTGCGTTTGTAATAATCCGTTCTTGTCTGCCCATGAAAGGAATGATTTCTTTGAAAATCCACCTTCTTTGCAAATCTGATCAAACGCTGAATTGTAAAAAATAGCATATCCATTTTCTAACATCCCCCATTTCTCACAATTTGTTGCATTATCGAATCTTTGAGCGTTCATGTGGACTTTATCTTGCACGAAGTTATAGCACCTCTCATTGTCTGACACCGCATTTCGGTCAATTAAACACTTTTCAGCATCTTCTATAGAAATATACTGCCCATCCTTAAAGATGTGATCTGTGACGATTTTATCGGCTGTGAGAACGATTGCAAGTGACATGCTCTGCTTCTGCATCTTGTCCGTGTTAAACAGCTCTTTCTGAAATTCTTCTTGAATCTCACGAATCTTATCAATACCGATTTCTCGGATAATTTCTACGAATCTCTTTCCGGCGAATCCATAGTTTCTCTTGACTATATTAGCTGTCTTTTGCGGATCATCATAAACACTCTCACCGCATTCGACTTCCAGTATTCTGTTAATAGCACCGCCTTGATTGACATAGCTGCTTAATGGTCGCTCCCCATTACAGATGATGACATTTTTCCAACGGTTCTCTCGATTGATTCCTAAATCTTTATTAGAACGAGATTTTCCCTTGCCGGAACATAAGTCATAAACGATTCCCTCAAAATTATCCCGGATCCTTGCAGAAGTTTTACTTGTATCATCTAAAAACATTGGAAGATTGTTTAGCATATCCGCCTTTGCTTCCAACGCAACATCCGTTGTTTTGAAATCTCCGATATATCTACTTTCATCCGGATTCGCCCAAACCGAGGTGGCAACCATAAGAGAGACTGTCTTACCACCTTCCGTTTCGCCCCATAAATCTACAAAGAACGGAAGCCCACCGAGTAAATGAACAAGAACACTTGAAAAAGATGCGGAAAGTAGAAATTTTGTTTCTATACGTCCCTTTTTGCGAAGTTCTCTCATGTGATCTAGCCAAATTTCAAAATCCCCACATTCTGAAACGCTTTCGAATGTCTGCTTGAACCTTGTATCTCCATCAAAAAGGATCTCTGTATCGTAGGGAATGAATTGATTTCCATTCCAACCAAGTTTGCTGGTAGAATACTGAACGTCTATGTAATCATCGTTTCCGTTTTCTACATCTGCCAAGTATTTCACTAACAGCTTTGCGTTTTCGGACGTCACTGCAATTCCTTTTCCGGACAATGCAACAATCTTACTCGCAGACGTTACCATGATTTTGGGTACAATAATTTCGTTCCAACGATTATTCCTTTTGTATGCTAATTTAAGCTGCTCTTCTCCAGTTTCAAGATTCTTCAAGCGCTCTATCGGAAGTATCGGATGATAACAAGCCACCTCTTCCAACTGTCCTGATGTTTGAGCAAAGATTCCGTTATCTTCGGCAATCCATCCGCCACAATACATCTTTTCGTAAGGACCGGCGAAGTTCGTGTAGTTTTCTAGTGTACAAATCGGTTTTGATTCCTTTTCAAGCTTTTTCATATCTCGATCTGCCTGATTGTATCCCTTGATCAATTCGTCGAAATCTGAAACAACACCGCATTTCTTCGCTTGCTGTCTTAACTGTATTTTCGTTCTAGAGCGAGTAATTGGATCTTCAATAGAGTACAGATTTTCAAATACTTCATCTGATAAAACATCGTCTGCACTCATATCTTTAATTTCTTTCACCTTCTCACCTCTTTTCGTTCAGAACTTCGTGAATATATAATTGCTTTGTCAAAGCATTGGAGCAATCACACCACACATCACTGAATGGCTCGGATTTCTTCATCCAATCTCTGTAAATGTCAATCAACATATTGTTCAGTTCCTTTTTTCTTTTTAGCTTTATTTCTTCTTTTTTTCGCTGTTCTTCCTGTTTTTTTAATCTGTAAACAGATAATTTTGATTGAAATGTCGGTTTTTCGTAAGTTCCGCCAAGACTGTAAAATGCTGTCTTAAAATCGCAGTTATCCATTCTTTGAATGAATGTGAAGATATCTCCGTTCGCTCCACATCCGAAACAATGGTAACTGTCTTGATAGATTTTCATAGATGCATCATGATCGCCTTTATGAAATGGGCATCTTATAAATCCCGCTCTATTTGGATGCAGTCCGTATCTTTCTACAATTTCCTGCATGCTGTACGTGTTTTTTATTTCTTCCTTAGTCATTGCTTAATATCTCGATAATCCTTTTGCCTGTTTCCGCCTTTGTACAGAATTCAAATCTTACATTGTATCGATCACGAATTGTACATAGGGACTTATAAAGCTGATTCCCGTCAACCGCTTTGGCAGATACCACATATTTCTCCCGTTTTCCATTGACCACTCGCCATTTGACTTCATGTTTTCTTGGATTTTTCCAAAAATACACATCTTCTAGGCAAGTTATATCTCTTCCGTGTTCTACTAAAATTACTAGTTGAATTCCTGCATCGATTGCCTTTAATAACTCTCTCTTGAATCGTTCATGCTGTTGGCAGACATTTCCGCATAATTCTTGTAAATTCTGTTTTCTATCAATAATCAGCCTTGGATTGTCAAGGGACATATAGTCCCCGACCATCAATTTACTTGAAAAATGCTTCACTCCGCATTCATCAAATGTTTTTATAATTTTAGTAATTGCCCTGGCTTTTTCTCTTGAATCAATTTGAATATCCACAGAATCACCGCCTAGCTAAATGGAAGTTCTTCATCAATTCCATCCGGAATATTCATGAACCCATCACCTGCCGGAGTGGAATTTGGATGATATCCATTAACGTGATTCTTATATGCTTGCGTTTCTGACATATCCGGGATTGCTGCATCTTTTACTTTGTCTGTAGAAACGAACCATCTTAAAACTCTTTTTTCTCGTTCTTTTCCATCGTAGTAATCCATTTGAGGACCAAATACACCGCCCACCAACTTATTCTTAAACTGAGATCCAAAGTTTTCTCCCCATTGGGTAGTAAATCCATTGTTTGAATGCTCTACGCAAGTAATGAATGTTTTGAATGCTTTGCTACAGTCTCCATTGTCGTTTTCTGTTAAAATATATGATGTTGCCTGATTAGACCATTTTTTCTCTGGTCGAATATCATTTTTGAATGATTCCATGAAATATCCTGCTTGTTTATCATTGTGTGCAAAATCGAATGATACTTTAATCATGTCTTTTCCTGTTTTAGATTTCGTTTCTAAAACTTCTTTAATTACAAGATAGTGTCCACCAAGTTCTACCGGTGTAAATTCTCCTTGAGCTTGTGTTTTTTCAAAATTATTAGGTTTTTTCATATTAAAATTCCTCCAATGCTTTAATTACTTCTACAATATCGTTGTCGATCTCAAATTCTTCGAATGCTCCCAACGGAGATTTCGCTGTACTGTTGTTTGCTCTTGTCTCAAATTTATACTGTCCATCAACACATTTGCTTAGAAGAACTGTTGTGAATTTACTCTCAAGCACAATCTTGTCCAGTTTCTTTCCCGAAGTCTTAATTCTTGTGAACATATATCCGTTCTCATCATGATCAGTTTGAGTGTGAGCGGTGAAAATGATTGTCAGATCATCTCTGTATGTATAACACTCACAAACTAAATCCCATACGCACGCTGCTAGATCAACCCACTTGTCGTATCCTTTTTCCTTGCTTCTGCGCATTTCGTCCGCAACCATAAGCCCGTTGATTGTATCAACCACGATAACTTTAATATTCGGACAATTCTCTGCTAATCTCTTAATGAACTGTCTAACAACATTGGCATCGTCCGTAGCTTTATAGTTCTTATTCTCAGCGTTGTACTGACTTCTCCAACCCTTCCAAGATAGTCCCTTGCAATCTGCATCAATATAATATGTTGTCTTCGGATCTAAATTTCTCATACTGGTTGTTTTTCCTGAACCGGACTCCCCGGCAATGCAAATTACTTTACTCATTTA
This sequence comes from uncultured Lachnospiraceae bacterium, assembly GCA_905197485.1. GTDB lineage: Bacteria > Bacillota > Clostridia > Lachnospirales > Lachnospiraceae > Faecalimonas. The sequence continues at coordinate 55,544 of CAJJYZ010000002.1, forward strand.
TTCTTCCTCCTTGTCGTACACAACTCTTTTTGATGCTTCTAAAATTAAAATGCTTGCCAACTCTTTCATGGATAATGTAGACTCGTTGTACACCTCAACCAATGCATTGTAAGCATCAGCGGACACACGGACTACTTCTTGCTTCGCTGTTGTGCATTTCTTTCTTGCTGGAATATGTACATTCCAATCTGAATTATTTGCCATTGTTATTCCTCCTATTTAATTTGAATATTATTGTTTTCAACGAGTTTTACACCTTCAAGCTCTATCCCATCTTTAAGCGCTTTCTTGACTTTTGTCTTGTCTACCGTAGGGTCAGAGTATTTTAAGTAATCGTTGTCAAGTTTCGTGATATCTTCCACTTCCACGGATTCTGATTTTCTGTAAGAAATACTTACTTTAGAAGTTTTGAACTTTTCCCCTGCAAGGAACTTGGATAAGTATTCTTTCAAGCTCTTTGCTTTGTTCTCACATACTTGTTGACGTTTTGCTAAATTGTTTTTCTCTGCTTTTACCGCCTCAGCTTCTGCCAGTAAATCTTTAATCCATAATGCGATGTTTTCCACTTTGTCATCGAACGCCATTTGAAGCTCATTCAAGCGATCTCCGTCAATAATTTCTCCTGTCTCCATATCTACACAATTTAAAATTGCTTCATTAATTTCATACAAACTATTCATTTTCTGCTTTCTCCTTCTTTCCAAAAAGAATCTCTTCTACATCATCCTGTGTCATTTGCTTTGTTTCTTCTCCAAACGGAACGATTCCAAGAATTGCCAATACATCTTGCACGGATGGATATTCGGCGAAATTGGCATATCTACACACGCATTCAAGCGTTATTAGAAATTCTTCTGGGCTGTAGGAATTTACCTCCGCATAATTAATTTTGTAACTTCTCATTGCTTTTTACCTCTTTCTCAACTACAATAAAACTGAATATTTACTTGAGCGCTTAAGGATTGCCGTCCACTAATAAGCGCTCTTTTCTAATTTTGTGGAATATTTGTACCAAATATCGGCAAATTCACACATTGCCAAACCTAAAAATGACACAACGATATTGAATATTTCAAACCCACTATGAATAGCCATCACTACAATCGCCCATCCGATTAGTTTCTGTATGTACGCAAACCCTTTAACGTTGATACAAATCTTCACTGCTTGTCCCTCCTTTCTACCGCTTACGCGGTCTTATCCTCTCTTTTCTTCATCTCGGTCATAACCACCGATTCCTGATCCTCAAGCAGTGTCACCAACAATTTCTTGATAAACTCTTCTCGTTTTTTCATTTCTTCATTCACACTTACCACCTCTCTAAAATCTATGTACTATGGTTTGTACTTGTTGCATTGTCCACTAGGATCATTCCTCTTTCCTTGAGTTCTTCTTCTACTTTTTCCCGGATACTTCCGTAATGTTCTATCCATTCTTTCTCCGCATTTTTTACTGCGATCTTTGTCGCTTTATCCAAGCATTCTATTTCTTTATCCCGAAAAGTGAATGTTATGCTTTCGCATCCGCTTATAATTGCATAACTAATCTTTTGTTCAATGCGCGCAAACACTTTATCATCTTCTATTTCTTCCGAAAATGATGCTACAGAAAGCATTTGGCTTATGCATGTAAGCTCAAATCTCTCAAATGTCATACTCTATCACCTCCCTATTTCTATTGTCATTTCTTCTCAACTCTCCTATACTGTAATCACAGGCATCTGCCAATGCCGAGTAAAAAGAAAGGAGAATATTAAATATGTACGACGTTTATTTTTCATATTTCGATGGAAACGATTGCCTTTGTAAAGATATAGTTAAAATCGAGACTCCTACCTCATCTGGAGTAAAAGCTTATTCCGGTGATGAAATTGCATCTCAGAATTTTAGAATTCGTTCGGAATTTTATCTTTACAGTTCTAATGCAAGTTACACTGTTTCCGCAACTGGATTAAAATCTATCGAAATCAGAAAGAAATAATCTTTCTATACCAGAACCTCTATACTAATTTCTGTATTGGGGTTCTCTCTCTTTATATCTTCTGCTTTCTTTAAAACATCGCTAATATCATCCATCCTAGTTATACGGAAAATTATTTTTATTCGCATCTCTTCACCTCCTACTCTTCTGTTTGAAATAGATAATCCAATGTTTAATAAGTCGCATTGTCTCGTTATGTGACATTTAAATTAAAAAAAATTTCTTGTACAGTCCTATGATAATATTTGGCAATTTCAATTTTAATAGAATCCCTAGGAATTCTTTTTTCAAGCTCGTACATAGCTAACGTAGATGTAGCGATTCCAAGGTCTTTTGCTACTTGTTCTTGTGTTTTATCACCTCTTAACTGTACAAGAATTTTCCCAAATCCTTTCATTTATTCATCTCCTTTCATCCGTCACCTTTCGTGACTAATTGCATGATATCATCTGACCAACTATATGTCAATAGATTTTTTCACATTTTGTGACAATTCTTCATTTACTTTATTCACGATATGTGATAAAATACTTTTAACAGGAGGAAACTAAGAATGGGAAACTTTCAAAATGTTTTTAAACAATTGAGAATTTCAAGTGGATTGACGCAACAAGAAGTAGCTGATAAATTAGGAATTTCCCGTAGCACTATTGGAATGTACGAAACAGGTGCACGCGAACCAGATTATGCAACACTTGAAATGATAGCCGATTTCTTTAATGTAGACATCGACTATTTATTGGGACGTACGAACAAAACAACCGTACTTCCAGAATCTACCTATTATTTAAATGACGATGCTCGCGATCTGGCACAGTTCATGTTCGAAAATCCTGAATACAAGGTATTGTTTGATGCGTCTCGCAAAGTAAAAAAGGAAGATATTGAATTTGTAAAACAGATGATAGACCGAATGCGGGGTGATTCTGATGACACAGGATATTAATGTTTACTTAGCGGATATGCCAGCAACCATACCGGCATACTCCGTCTCCAATCCAGATTTCAGTTATACGATAGTTCTGAATTCGAGATTGAATTACGAACAACAACTGAAGGCGTATCATCACGAAATGTTACATATCGAGAATGGTGATTACCACAAAAGCTGTACTGCTGACATCATTGAATGTTACGCACATGCATTAAAATAATGAAAAAGGAAGAGAGATACTATGGGATTTTCAGATATTTTTAAAATCAAGCAATTTAAAGAACAAATTGAACAGCTGATCAAGGTCAATGATGATTTAAATTCCAAGCTTACAGAACTTGGAGCTATGGACTATTTTCAAATAAAATCAAAAATAGATGACCTCGAAAAGAATTATTCTGCCAAAGAAGATAATTTGAATTTTGAGCATCAAAGAAAAATGGATCAAATGAATGCTGAGTATGCTCATAGAATAGGTATTCTAGAAAATACCATTTCTGAAAAAACTACTAAAAGTGACGAGCTACAAAATAAACTCGCAGATTTGCGTTCGCAAGAAGCTAAACTCGAAAAAAATATAAAGACACAAACCAATAAACTTTCTAGATCCAAAGAACTTGTAAAAGCGATTGACCACACCCTTACAGAATATCTTAATTACGAGCCTTCCCAAGCAGCTTTCAAATTAACCGCTTCCGATATTGCAGACATTGAAGACATCAGTCCTTCTATCATATTAAAACTCCATTGTATGGACGTGAAGGATTTGCGAAAAGCATACCGTGAAAATGATAAACACATAAATACTGTTTTAGAAAAATATTCTGCTCGGTACACAACTAAAGCTAACCAAGCTATTTACAAATTGATGGTCATTGCATTGAGAGCTGAGTTGCAGAATATTCTATACAATTTAAAATATGAGAAACTTGAAAAATCCATAGATGATGTGAAATCAGTTACTCAAAAATATTTAAAAATTGCTGGAGAAGGTAATCAAAGTATTGCTGGAACCCTCACAAAATTTATTGGAGAAATCGAATATCTCTTCATCAACGCTGTAAAAATTGAATATAACTACTATGTAAAAAAAGAGCAAGCTAAGCAAGAACAACTTGCTTTGCGCGAGCAGATGCGACAAGAAGCTGAAGAACGTAAAGCCTTAGAAGCGGAACGTAAGAAAATAGAAAAAGAAGAATCAAAATACCACTCTGAAATAGAAAAACTAAAAGAGCAACTTACGTCAGCTCAAGAAAATGAACTCGAAAAACTTAATGCAAGAATACAAGAATTACAAAATCAACTTGCAGATGTAGCCGTTAAAAAAGAGGAAATCTCTAATCTTGCGAACGGTAAAGCAGGTAATGTATATGTAATAAGTAATCTCGGCTCATTCGGTGAAAACGTATTTAAGATTGGAATGACACGTAGATTAAATCCACAAGACAGAGTAAATGAACTAGGAGATGCCTCTGTTCCGTTTAAATTTGATGTTCATAGTTTTATATTCTCCGATGACGCTGTGAGTCTAGAAAGTAAACTTCACAGTATCTTGAATGAAAAACGTGTAAACAAGGTTAACATGAGAAAAGAATTCTTCTATACAACCATTGACGAACTTGAAGAATTAGTAACAGAAATAGAACCGACTGCTGAATTTAATAAAACTATGCTTGCTGAAGAATTCAGGCAATCACTTTCTAGTTCAGAAAACTATTCTTCTACTTTTGCATTGGAGGATGACGAATAATTTTCTACGCATCGATATTGTAATATAACCGTAGACAACTACATCATTTACTTTTTCCCAAATTTAACCGTCGGGGAACGAATATGATATAACCGCTTTGGCGTTATATACAACAAGAAAGAAGGTGTATTATTGGAACTTACCATTGATTCTCTAAAAGAAATATGTTCTTTAGAAAATATCGAGATAACTCTCCACGCTGCGAAACGTTTGGAACAACGTGGAATTTTAATAGATGATGTCATAAACTGTATTCAAAGTGGAAAAATAATTGAACAATATCCTGATGACTATCCGTTTCCAAGCTGTCTTATTCTCGGTCTTTCGATTAAGAATCAGTACCTTCATGTGGTAATCGGAAGTAATCTGGAAACACTTTGGATCATAACAGCATACTATCCTGATTCCGAAAAATGGGAATCTGATTTCGAGACAAGAAAGGAGAAAAAATCATGATGTGTTTTTCATGTAAAGGCAATGTAGAAGAATCTACAACCACTTATATGACAGAATATAATAACTGCTATATCATTATTAAGAATGTTCCTTGCAAAAAATGTACTCAATGTGGGGAAGAATATTTGAACGGCGTTACGCTAAAGAAAATTGAATCCATTCTGGAAAAACTTAAAACTATGCTAACGGAAATCGCAGTCGTAGACTATAATAAAGCAGCATAAGTCTGATTGCCAAAAAAAGAAATTAAATAGCAAATGAAAACCGCTCCTGCGCCAACAGGAACGGCAATACATATCCGAAGATATGCAACTATTAATAAACAAAGATATTGTATCATCTTCGGGCAGCTATCGCAATCGGAACATATTTTCGATGGCTGTTATTTTTGTACTATTTTTTCATACATTTTACAAAGGAGATGATTACATGATTAAAAATAAACGTTGTGCAATCTATATTCGCGTGAGTACAGAAGAACAGTTTTTGAACGGGCTCTCTCTGCAAGCACAACAGAAAGCACTTATAGAATATGCCAAACAAAACGGGTATACCGTCGTTGATGTTTATGCCGATGAAGGTATTTCCGCCAGAAAATCTATGAAGAATCGAAAGGAGCTGCTGCGTCTCTTAGAAGATGTGAAACAAAATAAGATTGACATGATTCTTGTAACCAAGCTAGACCGTTGGTTTCGTAATATCAAAGACTACAACATTACCGAAGAAATTCTTCAAGCTCACAACTGTCATTGGAAGACCATCTTCGAAAACTACGATTCTTCTACTGCCAACGGCCAGATGGTTATTAATATCATGCTTTCCGTTAATCAAGCTGAATGCGACCGGACCAGTGAACGTATCAAGGCTGTATTTGACTACAAACGCTCCCAGGGTAAAGTCATTAGTGGTATGGCTGCTCCTTATGGCTACAAAGTCGTAGGCGGTTATATAAAGAAAGATTTAGAAGTTGCTCCTATCATCGAAGATGCTTATGATTACTATTTTAAGTGTTTTTCACAAAGAAAAGTGCTTCTATATATCCAAGGCAAATACGGAGAGAAAGCCCCATCTATCTATAAGATTGACAAATTATTTCACAATGAAAAATATTCCGGAACCTTCCAAGGAAATGACCATTTCTGTGAACCTTATATTTCCAAAGAACAATTCCAGAAAATTCGGAGCATTGCGCAAAGCAAAACATATACCCGACAACACAATCACGATTTTATTTTTTCTTCATTGCTATGTTGCCCTATATGCAATCACAAGCTAACCGGATTCATCAAAAAGCAGCCTTTAAAAGATGGCAGCATTTCAAAATATTACCGGTATCGATGTCCGAACAAATTGCAAAAACACTCTAGCGCACCTTGCATTACAGAAAGTGTTGTAGAGCAGTTTATGATTGAACATGTATTCGATGAACTTAAAAAGGAATATTTCGAATTTGATGTAAAGAATAAATCTGCCAAGAAGAAAAAAGATAGTTCCAAACGGATTGAAGAAGAATTGAGCCGACTGAATACCATGTACCAGAAAGGACGCATCTCGGAAGACTTCTACGATAGCGAATATGAGCGCCTGCAGAACGAACTCACTGCAATTTCATCCAAGACCACCCTCGCAACTATCGAACGTTACTCTGAGCTTATAGGCATCTTCTCCGGGAATTGGCTGGATATGTATATGAAGCTTGATAATGCACATAAGAACGTATTTTGGAAATCGGTTATAAAAGGCATCTATTTTGATGAAAATAACAAACTGAGTGGCTTTGATTTTCTCATCTAGCCACTCAGCTATCTTATAATTTGTGGGTGTAGTAAGTCAGTAAACACAACTGTAAAGTCCCCTTTTCCTTCCGAGAAAGCCGCTCCGGTGGAACCGAAATCAATACTTTGGTCAATCTTGACATCCTTCTGCGGGTCGATACCATTCTGTTTTAGTATATACTCGAATATCATCTCCGGCATACCGCCTTTTCTTCCTCCAAGCACTTCTTTTCCAAATAAATCTTTCCACTGAAATTCCGGCATCTCCTCCCTTGCCACAAGGAAGTTTCCCGCCCGCTGTGTCAACTGTGCAAAGTTGACTACATAATCATTGGCGCCCTCATTGTATGTGTAAATTGAAGCTTCGGAACCCATGAATCCGATATCCGCTTCTCCGGAAATAACGGCTGTCATCGTCTTATCCGCCCCAAAACCGGTTACGATCGTCAAATCGATTCCTTCTTCTTCAAAATATCCTTCTTCAATCGCCACATACATCGGCGCATAGAAAATGGAGTGCGCGACTTCATTCAATGTAATTTTCTCCAATTTCTTTGTCTCTTCTGCGACCTCCTCCACTTTTTCTTCCGTCTTTTTCTCTTCCTTCTTATCCTTCCCACATCCTGACACAGCAAAAATTGAAGCTACGAGTGTCAAAATCAGCAACAATGAAGTCATCCTTTTTTTCATAACTTCCTCCCTTTCACATATTGCTACCTTCTTCTTTATCAATATATGATTCTTGAAAAAATACGTGAGACGAGAGCCCTCTTTAACACATCACAATTATTTTCCTCGGAGTGGTTTGTGGTGGAATACTTCTTGTCGTAGTGCTATAGTATACGACCAGAACTTGATTTCCTACCGGACAAGTAAAGTTCTGTCCATTCGATGTCACTATCTCTGTCGCCTGAGATGGATTCAATTGTAATGTTCCATCTGCAGACAAGAGATTTTCATCAAAATATCCTACATAAATCGTTTCATTCGGACGGCTTCTTCCCACAATCACAGCCCGATACTGTGGTGGAAAAATCAGTGGCACCGGCAGATTTCCATCATAGAACGCTGTGATTTGCATTCCGAGCCGCAGACGTACTGTGTCGATGACAAATGTATCTGCCGAGATAATCAGTCTCGTGATTCCATCCTCATTTCTTACCGTTATCATCTGCTGACAGCAATCGTTTGGTACCCTTTCTATCCGTTGTATCATTCCACTAATTGGAATTAAATTTAGATTCTCCATCGAATTTCCCCTACTCTTTTCTTATCTAATATATGCCCTCTTTTTTACTCTGTCACTTCTTTTCCATATCCCCTTTCACACATATTCCTGTCTATCTTCATTATTCCTCCGTATTTTTTGTGTATTTTCTACGATTGTTCCGCATTTTTTATTGACATTTCTGTATATTTAAGCTAAACTGTAACAGTATCACTCGCGATACAGTTATTATTTATTTGTGGAGGTATCAGTATGAACAAAGGTACAGTAAAATGGTTTAACAACCAAAAAGGTTACGGATTTATTTCTGACGAAGCTGGCAACGATATTTTCGTTCACTACTCAGGCTTGGTTATGGATGGATTCAAATCATTGGAAGAAGGTCAGGCTGTAGAATTCGACGTAACTGAAGGTGCAAAGGGACCTCAGGCTGTTAACGTAGTAAAACTCTAATTATAATTTTATATGTGCCTTTTATTTATTTGATTATATATTTTTATTTATAAAGTTTTCATTATAGTGGAGATGTCTGATTTAGTATTTAAAAAGCAACAGTAAGATGTAATGTAAGCCAAAAGAACTCTTAGATACTGTTTCATTCTGACATCTAAGAGTTCTTTTCATTCCACACAATAAATATATTCTATCTTTCTTTTCACTTCCCAAAAGAATCTTCCATGCAATGAACGATATCGCATAGCTTCACTCTTTTGCGTCCCTTATCCCAACGCCACATCCAAAATCATCATAATCATAAATCCAAGCGCAAATCCGATTGTTCCAATATTAGAATGCTCTCCTTCCGCCGATTCCGGAATCAACTCTTCCACCACTACGTAAAGCATGGCGCCCGCTGCAAGAGCGAGCAAATACGGAAGCGCCGGTTCAATAAAACCGGACAATAAAATCGTAACGACTGCCGCTATCGGTTCCACAATTCCAGACAATGTTCCGTAAACAAATGCCTTCCCTCTGCCTACGTTTCCCGCACTTTTCAGCGGAAGTGAGATGATGGCGCCTTCCGGAAAGTTCTGAATTGCGATTCCAATCGATAAGGCAATCGCACCCATCATTGTGACGTTTGTGTTTCCGGATAACGCGCCGGCAAATACGACTCCAACCGCCATTCCTTCCGGAATATTATGCAAGGTCACCGCGAAAATCAACATCGTAAGCTTACGAAGTGAATGCTTAGGCTGCATCCCTTCCGGTTTTTCTTCGTTTAAATGCAAATGTGGAATTAGCCGGTCCATCAAAAGCAGAAACAGGAATCCTATCGCCATTCCCGCAGCCGCAGGAATAAACGCAAATCTTCCCATATGCGCCGACATATCCATCGCCGGAATCAAAAGAGACCATACCGAAGCCGCAACCATCACGCCGGAAGCAAAACCAAGCAAGCCTTTCTGGATGAGCGGATTGATTTCTTTCTTCAGAAAGAATACGCAAGCGGCGCCTGCCGTTGTCCCTAGAAACGGAATCAAAATTCCAAGTAATATATGATTCATTTCATTTACTTCTCTTTCTTTTCATAGATACTGTTTAATTTTACAAGACTTCTTTCTACCGCATCCTTTGCATTTTTCCAAGGTTCATCCTTGAATCTGTAATCGTATTTCTGAATATACCAGTCCAGGTCTTCCTTCACACGTTTCATATTCTCTATATACAGAGTTGTAATGTCTGTCAGAAAGCTTTCCTGAACCTTTCCGCCAAGTTCCTCAATCCCTGCCCGGTATAGCATCCCGTAATGTTTCGTACAGAATCCTTTCGCGGACAAAAGCGTCTGCCGGAAATCTGCTTCTTTCTTATAGAGATAACATATCGTCTTTAAATACTGCTGGAAAATTGCCTGAATCTTATCACAGACAAAGCAGCTTTCACTCACCTGTTCCGTATAGTTTGTCACCGGATTCCCGGTTTCCTTCACCTTGCCGAATAATGTCTTTTTCACCATCTCCGGTTTATGTCCTTCCAGATTGCGAATCACCGTCTCCATATGCGTGTTCAGCATCAACGCCACGCCTAGACGGTCCTGTCTTGCAAGCAGCATCTGAATATGCTTTTCACAAAATCCGGTCTGATTGCTCTCCATTCTCTGGTCATCCACCATATAACCTGCCATTGTAAGTCTCAAGGCATCTTCTTCTAACTGATGATACATTGCACAAAGCGGACATTCACAGTCCTCGTGAAACGCATCATTGATTGGTATTGTATATAATTTTTCCTTCATCTTCTGTTCTTATTCCGTTGTCCCTGTTGTATCTGCCGGTGTCTGAGAATCAGTAGTTCCGTTGGCATCCTGACTTCCCTGTGCATCTGCTCCGCCGGCATTATCCGGTTCTGCTGCGTTGGAAGCGTCTGTATCCGGAGTGTCTGTGTTGTCATCCGCCGCATCAATATCGTCTACGATGTCTGTTTTCTTATCTTCCTGCTTCTTGTCTTCCCCATCTGACACCGAATCAAATTTTTCCAGCCCCCAGTGAATCCATCCTTTGATTGTATCCTGATTGAAATATGCCGCTGCTCCGATACCTGCAATAATCAAAATCGCTACGAGGAATTTGATAATTCCTTTTCCACGTTTCTTCGACGTTTTTGTTTTCTTGCGAACCTCTTTGACACGCTTCTCCGGCATCTCTTTGAACTTCCTGTCGTAATCCCTCTGTGATTCGCGCGTGCTTCTTGCAGGTCTCTCCGGCTTCTTCTCCGTTTTTTGTTTCGACGCTGTCTTCGGTTCCGGTTTCTTCTTCTCCAGCTTTTTCTCCTGACTATCCGGCGCCTTTTTTACTACCTTCTTCTCTTTCTGTTGTTCGATATATTCTCTGACATAGTCATCGTTAAAATCAATAGCATCCATCGGAATCTCAAACTGCCTCGTCAAAGATAAATCTTCTGTCGGTTCTACTTTTCTTTCTTCCCGGATTTTCTTTTCCTTTTCCCGCTTCTTATCAAGATTAATCTTTATCTTGCATTCATAGCAAAATGCATAGTCATTGTAAATCGGATTCCCCTGTGCATCTTTCCCCACTTCAACAGCTTTTATCTTCATTTCATTCCCACATCTTTTACAACGCATAATTTCTCCCTCCTTATATATGCATTATCGGTATTATTATAACATAGTCCGACACAATTCTACAAGAAATTATTGATATTGCATTTTCTTTCCATTCTACGCTATAATAATGAAACAACTACTTTGTAAAGGGGATACGATATGAATAAAAAAGAAATATCTGAGATAAAGAAACAATTTACACCTTCCAATTGTGCCATCACCCGCATCTGCGGCTGTTATGTGAACGGGGAGAAAGAAAAAAAATCTTCCTTTAGACAGGCATTCCTTTCCTTGCCGGAAGAGGAAATGTTCAAATATTTCGACATTTTCCGCAAGTCTCTTTCCGGAACTATCGGGAAGAATCTAATCAATATGGAGTTCCCTCTCGACTCCGAGATGGAAGGCGGCTCCCAGGAATTCCTATTAAAACTTCGGAACAGTCGTCTGACCGATGATACGCTTCTCGATACATTCTATGACCGCATCATCGAATCCTATGACTATGGAGAACATTATCTGATTCTTCTTATCCACGCCGCCTATGATATTCCAGGAAAATCTTCGGATAATGAAGAAATGTTTGACGCTTCCGATGAAGTCTACGACTACATACTTTGCACCATTTGTCCGGTTAATTTATCCAAACCGGGGCTTTCTTATGACGCGGAATTGAATGGATTCCACGAGCGGATTCGGGACTGGATTGTGGAGATGCCAAGTCTCGGCTTTTTATTTCCGGCATTCAACGACCGGAGTACAGACTTACATCAGACGCTCTACTATGCGAAAAAACCGGAAGAACTTCATTTTGAACTCATCGAGCATCTTCTTGGATGCTGCACCCCGCTCAGCGCCGGAAGCCAAAAAGAGACGTTCCAGACTTTAATTGAAGAGACATTAGGTGAGGACTGTTCCTATGAAATCGTCCGCAATATTCATGAGAATCTTACCGAATTAATCGAGGAGCAAAAAGAATCTCCTGTTCCGGTAGAACTGGATAAAGAGGAAGTGAAATACCTCTTCTCGAAAAGCGGCGTCAAAGAAGAAAAACTGGAAAACTTTGACAGACAATATGAAGCTGCTGCAGGTACCCAGTCCACACTCCTTGCCTCCAACATTGCAAATACGAGGGCTTTCGAGATTAAGACACCGGATGTTGTCATCAAAGTCAATCCGGAACGAACGGATTTGGTGGAGACGATGCGCATTAACGGACGTCTCTGTCTTGTCATCGGCGTCGACGACCATGTGGAAATCAATGGAATCTCCGCCAGAACGATGCAGAAAGAATCTTCCCTTGATACATACGATGAGCCTGAAATATAATTTCAGGCCCATCCATAATTTCTCACGATAATTGTCCAATCCGCTTCAGCAGACTCTGTTCCTTCTCATCAAACAGCAAATGTTTGTTATACTGATAATATCGCTCACATTCATAATCTTTCAAGAATTGAATGCTATAGAAATTCGCATTCAATTCCGTCATAAACACAACCATCTCCTGGCTCTCTCCGAACACAATCTCCATAAAATCAAACGCATACTCCAACATTTGTTCCGCCTTCTCTTCTGCATTCGTGTAGATTATCTTATCCGCAGTAAACAGCGAACGGACATACTCGAAGCAGGCTTCTTTTTCTGCGATTCCTTCTTTTTTCAGCTTCATGACGTACTGTTCCAATGTCTCAATCGTCGTTCGGTACGCATAATCTTCTTCCCTGCTTAAAAGTTCCGCTTTCTTCTGATTTTCATGCGTCTCCCGCGTTTCCTCCAGGACGCTTTCCAAATATGTGACTCCGTCCTCCGCGTAATCGAGTCCCGCCTTATATGCCTTCAGACATTGGAATAATCTTTGCGTCTGGGATTCCAACCGATATACTTCCCGAAAAGTTCCGGTTAATTTTGCCAGCAGCAGACTCACGACACTCAATCGCTCATCCAATGAGGCATGTCTCACTTTCTTCAAGAGAATCTCATCAATTTTTCCACTGAATACCGCGTCAATCTGATAGTCTGTCCGATATTTATAGTAAAGTTCCAGATAGTTTGCAAAGTCTTTTGCAATCTTCGGATACTGGATATACTGTTCTACAAGGTCTCTGTCCACCGTCTTTCCAAGTTTTTCATAAACTTGAATGATTTTCGACAAGTCTTCCCATCCTCTCGGCGTCGCAAAGTGCATGCCATCCACCGTCATCTCCATCTGATAGAAATAAGATGGCTTCGTATTCAGATAAGAAATCACAGCCCCATGCACATTTTCCTTGTAAGCATACTCTTTCCACACAGAAAATTCCGGCTCCACTTCAATCTTCTTCACCCGGTCCATCGTTACCACATCGAATTCACGCACCGATTTATTATATTCCGGCGGATTTCCGGCTGCCACAATCATCCATCCTTCCGGTATCTTATGATTTCCAAAGCTTTTGCATTGAAGGAATTGCAGCATAGCGGGAGCAAGCGTCTCCGATACGCAGTTAATCTCATCGATAAACAAAATCCCTTCCTTCAATCCGGTTTGCTTCATTTTCTCATATACGGAAGCGACAATCTCACTCATTGTGTATTCCGTCACTTCATATTCACTCTCTCCATATCTATTTTTAGAAATATACGGAAGACCAATGGCACTTTGTCTCGTGTGGTGTGTAATCGTATAAGGCACGAGTCCCAACCCACATTCTTTTGCAACTTGTTCCATAATCTGTGTCTTTCCGATTCCAGGCGCTCCGATTAAAAACACCGGCCGCTGTCTTACCGTTGGGATTTCGTATTCCCCGAATTCATTCTTCATAAAATAGGCTGCCGCAGCATCCTTAATCTCTTGTTTTGCACGCTTTATGTCCATGTTACTTCTGTCCTCCTGTCTTCCTGTTCCAAATCTTCCGGTTCTAAAATCAGTTTGATTGCCCATATCGGGACGTCCACATCCTGATAATCTTCTTTCATAAATACAAACGCCGTATCATAAAGCGGTCGTTTCGCCGGATAGATGCCATAACCGTCGGTAAAATAAATCAACCCCTTCAATCGGTGAAACGCTTTCTGTCTTATCAGTTCATTGACATGGCCAAACACCGGTCGAAAGTCTGTCCCTCCCTGACCTTTCACTTCAAAGGACTCCAGATATTTTTTCATCTCTTCTTCATTTGTCACGAGTACATCAGACCGAACCTTGTCGTCACACTGAATGATATGGACATGCACTTTTCGGAAAAAACTTTCCGATTCGGATAGTACACTATACGTCTCTTCCAGGAATTTCTTCACCAATTCTCCCTTACACGACATGGATGTGTCAATTGCAATGACAAAATCCTCCACTTTATAAACTTCTTTCGTCTCCTGTGGTTCAATCAACGGCATGTTGCCGTAATGTTCCATCCCGTAATGATAAAAGATATAGTCAAAGGTATCCATATCTACCTTCATCTCTTCCTTCAACACCGCAAATTTTCTCAAAAATTTTCGATAATCATATCTCTTACGGTTTTCTACCCGGATTTGTTCCAGCACTTCCCTCGCATGTTCCGCCGGTTCCTTTCCGAACGTCTCCATCTCCGTCTGCATTTTCTCCCGGTCTTCTTTCCACTGCCGTTCCCGCTCCATCGCCTGCTGCGGCGGCACGTCTTCATTCCAGAGTTTGTGGTTATCTACGAAAAATTCTATCTCCCATTTTCGCAGTTCTTCCTCCTGACATTTCATCTCTAAAAGACTGAAATATACGTCTTTTGCCGTCAGCACTTTCCTGTCCTTTTTTAGTCTCTGATACAGATTTTTTCGCTCCGGAGATACATACGTGCGCACACTCCGGAAGGTCATGGAATCTATCATCGACTCCACGACAATATCACAGGCAAGATTCCAGTATCTCATCATTTCCTCCGGAATCTTCGGAAGTTGAAAATGAAGAAACAGGCAATGGAATATCATATGTAAATACGTCCGGTTGACTTTCACCCGACTGTTACGAAACAACGCAATCACAAAGTCCACAGAAAAATAGACTGTATTCCCGTCCGCTCCTACCCCTTCCATCCCGGGAACCGGCATGAAAGACATTCGGTGTAAAATCACATCAAAGAAACGCATCGAAAGATACAACTCTTCCTTCGCCGCCTTCCAGATTTCCATGCAAATCTCTATTTTTTCCAGTTCTTTCTGCTGTTGCTGCTGTATCGGATTCCATTCTCTCGCCATCATCCCACCTTCTTTCTTCATTGTCTCCGGCTTTTCCTTACTCTTGAATATCTATAATTCGAATTTCTCTGCTTTTCGCACTTCCCTGAATCTTCTATGCTTCTCGTTCATCAGATAGCTGATAAGCTCCACCGACTGTATTTCTTCTGCCGCTTTCAACAGAATCTCCAACTCTTCTTTCGTGGAAACGACCTGTTCCGAAAGCAATGTTACATAGGACTTTCCATCTGCCAAACCTGCTGCAAAGCGCCCTGCCTCTTCCAAATGTTCTTTTAGGAAATGCAGATACATCTCTCTTGCACGTTCTCCCAGACCCATCGGGTATCGCAGTCGTCCAAATGCAATTCGAAGCGCCGTTTCTATCCGTTCATTTTCTTTTGCCCAGGGGAAGCGTCCATCATACAAATCAAACTGCAATCTTGTCTGCACGAAACAATTGCGATATAAAATCCCGCTTCCATGCGTATGTGTTTCCAAAATTCTGGCCGGCGTATTCTCCACCGCCTCCTCGAAAAATTCCGGAAATACCAATCTCGCTTCCCCTGTCTCCACGCGATATCTCACATGCTGTTCCTCACGAAGTTCCATCAGAAGCTCCCGAAGACAAGACCTTTCCTTCTCTACTATCGTTATGTCCAAATATCTCACTCTGTGACATCCGGTAAATGCTCCGGCGCCAATATCCTTAATATTACTGTAAAATGCAATCTTTTCCAGATTCTCACAACCGTAAAAGGCATACCTTCCGATTCTTTGCAGCGTATCCGGCAGAAAAATCTCGGTCAGTTTCTCCCCGCATACGGCTTCCGGTTCTCTGTCCTCACTGTGCGCCGAGAATGCATAAGGAACAATCTCTGTCACCGGCATTCCATCGATTTCGCTCGGAACGACAACACCTCCGCCGATTATAAAACAGCGGAGGATGTGTACCTGATTCTCTACAATTTCAATTTTAAAATCTCTGTTCTTCATTATTTTATAAACATCGCATCCCCGAAACTAAAGAAACGATATTTCTCCTCTACAGCTTCCCGATATGCATCCAGTACATGTTCTCTTCCCGCCAGTGCAGACACGAGCATAATTAATGTAGACTCCGGCAGATGGAAGTTTGTAATCAAGCAATCCAAGATTTTAAATTCATATCCCGGATAAATGAAAATATCCGTCCAGCCGCTCGTCGCCTTCAACTTTCCATTTTCGGCGGCAGACTCAATCGTACGACAGCTTGTCGTTCCAACACAGATGACACGATGTCCGTTTTCTTTTGCCCGGTTAATTTTCTCCGCAGCTTCCTCTTCAATCTGGTAAAACTCCGAATGCATATGATGTTCCAGAATATTGTCTACCTTTACCGGACGGAACGTACCAAGTCCTACGTGCAATGTGACCCTTGCAATCTCCACGCCTTTCTCTTCTATCTGCTCTAATAATTCCGGTGTAAAATGAAGTCCGGCAGTCGGAGCTGCCGCGGAGCCTGTATGCTTCGCATAGACTGTCTGGTAACGGTTCTTGTCCTCCAGATGATGGGTAATGTATGGCGGAAGAGGCATCTGTCCCAGTTCATCCAGCACCTCTTCAAAAATCCCATCATATTGGAACTGAATCAGACGGTTTCCCTCTTCTACGATATCCAGCACTTCTCCGACTAACAGCCCGTCTCCGAAACTGATTTTCGTGCCCGGTTTCGCCTTTTTCCCAGGTTTTACAAGCGTCTCCCAGATGTCGTTTTCTCTTCTCTTTAACAGCAGGACTTCTATCTTCGCATCTGTGCCGACTTTCGCTCCAATGAGCCTTGCCGGAAGCACCTTCGTGTCATTGATGACAAGACAGTCCCCTTCTTCCAGATAATTTACAATCTCTTTAAATACATGATGTTCTGTCTTCCCTGTCTCTTTATCCAATACGAGAAGCCTGGAACTGGAACGGTCCTCCAATGGGTCCTGTGCAATCAATTCCTCCGGTAAATCAAAATAAAAATCTTCTTTTCTCATCTATTGTCAATCCTTCCTATAATTTTCTTGCTCGTATAATCAAAAAGTTTGGTTTCAGAAATTCTCTCCGAAGCCTTGGACATTTCTCCAAAGCAGATGATGTCGGTGAGCTTTCATGAAGTATCTCAATGTGAAATCCATGTGCCGCAAGCGTCGTCACAATCTGCCCCATTGTCCGATGGTACTTGATGACCTCATCTATAAACCAATGGGAGCCTCGAATCCCCGGCGTATTATAGTTTGCAAAAGAATACGATATCTCTCTTCCCTTCTCATCATAATTCCATCCGAGTTCCTTATTCAAAGACGCGGTCATAATCGGATGCTCCTGTGAAAATAACAGCACCCCATCCTTCTTTAACCTATCGGAAATATCCACAACTAACTTTTCGAAATCTTCTATATAATGAAAAACGAGAGAACTGTACACAATATCAAACTTCTCCCGAATCTCGTGCAATTTCTCCGCTTCAAGATGTACGTACTCTACTTCCCTGCAAGCGGATTCTTTCTTCGCTGCTTCCAGCGCTCTCATAGAACGGTCGATACCAAGTACCCGAAGCGCCCCCTCTTCCGCAAAATTCCTGCTGTTCTTACCGACGCCGCACCCGATATCCAGTATGTTCTTCCCTCTCACATCCGGCATATAGTCCCTCATCGCCGGCTGTTCTAACAACTGACGATACTGCTTCTCAATCTCCCTTATCTTTTTGTACCCCTGAAAAAAGGTCTCATCATCATAACAATTCTTTTTCATCAATGACTCCTCCAACACAGATATCAGTATAACATCATTCTATGAAAATTTCATCTAAAAACTTACTGAAAAATAGCCGGAAATGTGTCGAACACTCCCGGCTATTTTGACTGATTTTATTTGAAATAATTTACACCAGATTCGAAAATCTTCAAATCCTGTTCTCCGTAGATATTGATTGCCACAGAATCACCGCGTCTTTCAGAATGTGCCATCTTACCGAGGACACGTCCGTCCGGACTTGTGATACCTTCGATTGCCATGTAGGAACCGTTTGGATTCCACTCTTCATTCATTGTGATATTTCCATCCAGGTCGCAATACTGCGTCGCAACCTGTCCGTTTGCGAAGAGTTCTTTTAACACCTCGTCAGAAGCCACGAAACGTCCTTCACCATGAGATGCAGGGTTTGTGTATACGCCTCCGAGTTCTGCCCCCTGTAACCAAGGTGATTTGTTTGTTACCACTTTCGTGTAAACCATCTTGGAAATATGACGTCCGATTGTATTGTACGTAAGAGTCGGGGAAGCTTCCGTCTGTCCGCAGATTTTTCCGTATGGGACAAGACCGAGCTTGATGAGTGTCTGGAATCCGTTGCAGACACCGAGTACAAGGCCGTCTCTTTCATTCAGTAATTTTTCTACCGCCTCTTTTAACTTCGCATTCTGGAATGCAGTCGCGAAGAATTTTGCGGAACCGTCCGGCTCGTCTCCTGCACTGAATCCACCTGGGAACATAATCATCTGGCATTGTGCAATCGTCTTCTCGAACTCTGCCACAGAGTCTCGGATGTCGGCAGCATCCAGGTTCTTGAACACTTTCACGATAGTATCTGCTCCCGCACGTTCGAATGCTTTCGCACTGTCGTACTCACAGTTTGTTCCCGGGAATACCGGAATAAATACCGTTGGTTTTGCCACTTTATTTTTACATACATAAATCTTGTCTGTATCAAACAATCTTTCCTCCACCTCTTCCGGTTTTGTTGCTCCCGATACGGATGGGAATACTTTCTCAAGCGGAGCTTTCCATGTGTTCACCGCTTCGTCAAGCGCAATCGCCATATCACCGTATTCGATTGCCTGTTTCTCTGTCACTTCACCGATGACTGTATAAGAAATCGCAAGTTCTGACACTCTCTCTGCCGGAACTTCAGCAATGATATCTCCGAACATCGGTGCAAATAAGTCTCTCTTATCCACATCATGTTCTACCTTCACGCCCATACCGTTACCGAACGCCATCTTGCTGACTGCAGCGGCGATACCATGTCTGTCAAGGGCATAAGCGGATACGATATTTCCATTCTGAATATCTTCTCTGAATTTGCCGTACTGTTCCATGACTTTTTCATATACTGGAAGGTCATAGTCATCTGTATCGATGTGAAGCCATACTAATTTATTTCCTGCCGCCTTTAATTCCGGTGTGATGATGTCTTTCTGCACTGCCACATCTACCGCAAATGACACGAGTGTCGGCGGTACATCGATATCCTGGAATGTTCCGGACATACTGTCTTTTCCTCCGATAGACGGAAGTCCAAGACCTAACTGTACGTCATATGCGCCGAGAAGGGCTGCAAATGGCTGGCTCCATCTGGATGGTTCTTCTGTCATTCGACGGAAGTATTCCTGGAATGTCAGACGAATCTTGCGGTAATCTCCACCGTTTGCCACGATTTTCGCAACAGACTCTAACACCGCATAAACCGCTCCATGATATGGGCTCCAGCTTGATAAATATGGGTCAAATCCATAACTCATCATCGTAACCGTATCGCATTTTCCTGTTAATACCGGAAGTTTAGCCACCATAGCCTGTGTCTCCGTCATCTGATATTTTCCACCATGCGGCATGAATACGGAGCCTGCTCCAATGGAACCGTCAAACATTTCCACGAGGCCTTTCTGTGAGCATACGTTCAAATCAGACAATGTCTCTAACCATTTTGCTCTTACGTCTTCCACTTCTTCGCGCACGAAAATGCTGTCCGCTCTGCTTGGAATATCCACAGCCACGCTTGTCTCCTGATGCGCTCCGTTTGTGTCCAGGAATGCGCGGGAAATATTCACGATTTCCTTTCCTCTCCATACAAGGACGAGTCTTGGGCTTTCTGTCACGACCGCAACTTCCACAGCCTCTAAGTTCTCCTCCTTCGCATATGCAAGGAACTGCGCTACATCTTTTGCATCTACGACAACCGCCATACGCTCCTGAGACTCGGAAATCGCAATCTCTGTTCCGTCGAGTCCCGCGTATTTTTTCGGTACTTTATCCAAATCTACTCTTAAGCCATCCGCAAGCTCTCCGATTGCTACGGATACCCCGCCGGCGCCAAAGTCATTACATTTCTTAATTAATTTACTTACTTCTTCTCTTCTGAAGAGACGCTGAATCTTACGCTCTGTCGGTGGGTTTCCCTTCTGCACTTCTGCGCCGCATGTCTCAATCGATTCTTCTGTGTGCACTTTGGAAGAACCGGTTGCTCCACCGCATCCGTCACGTCCGGTACGTCCGCCGAGTAAGATGATGATATCTCCCGGGTCTGATGTCTCTCTAATGACAGCACGTCTCGGAGCCGCGCCTAATACTGCGCCGATTTCCATACGTTTTGCCACGTAATCCGGATGATAAATCTCTTTGACCGCTCCTGTCGCAAGACCAATCTGGTTTCCGTAAGAACTGTAGCCATGAGCCGCTCCTGTTACAAGTTTCTTCTGCGGAAGTTTTCCTTTTAATGTCTCATTGACCGATACGGTCGGGTCTGCTGCTCCTGTTACGCGCATTGCCTGATATACATAAGTACGTCCTGACAGCGGGTCACGAATAGCGCCGCCGAGGCATGTAGCCGCTCCACCGAACGGTTCAATCTCTGTCGGGTGGTTGTGAGTCTCGTTTTTGAAATTCACAAGCCACTCTTCTTCCACTCCGTCTACTTCAACCGGAACCACGATACTGCACGCGTTAATCTCATCGGATTCTTCCTGGTCGTTTAGCTTTCCTTCGCGTTTTAATTTGCGCATTGCCATCAGAGCCAAATCCATCAGACAGATAAATTTATCTTCTCTGCCTTTGAAAATCTCGCTGTGGTCGCTTAAATATTTCTTATATGCATTGACGATTGGCTCTTTGTAATCCCCTTCGCCGAATGTAATGTCTTTTAACTCCGTAGAGAATGTTGTGTGACGACAATGGTCTGACCAATAGGTGTCGAGCACACGAATCTCTGTCATGGAAGGGTCTCTGTCCTCTTCCCCTTTGAAATAATTCTGAATATGAAGGAAATCCTTGAATGTCATGGCAAGTCCTAAAGAATCATACAATTCTTTTAATTCTGCCTCCGGCATATCTTTGAATCCGTCAAAGATTTTCACATCTTCCGGCTCTTCAAATACAGTCACAAGCGTCTCCGGCTTTTCACTTCCCGTCTCTCTGGAATCTACCGGGTTGATACAGTGATTTTTCACTGCCGCAAACTCTTCCTCTGTAATATCTCCCTCGATAACATACGTCGTCGCTGTTTTGATAACCGGCTCCTCGTCTTCCTTGATAAACTGCACGCACTGTACGGCAGAATCTGCTCGCTGGTCAAACTGTCCCGGCAAATATTCTACAGAAAATACATGGCTTCCTTCTTTCATCTCAAATGTTTCATGATATAAAATGTCGACAGGCGGCTCGGCAAACACACCGTTACATGCTCTTTCAAAAGTTTCATCAGAAAGGTTCTCTACATCATAGCGAATGAGAACTCTGACATTTGTAATGGATTGAATCCCCAAATAACTTTCCACTTCATGCAGCAAGTCCTTCGCCTGTACTGCAAATTCCGGTTTCTTTTCTACATATACGCGTTTTACACCACTCATAGTTTCCTCCGTTTGAATCCATGTTCATAAAATTATTGTTTACTGAATAGCATCTGTAATCTACATTCATTATATCATATCCCTTATCATAAGGATAATTAATATATCTTAATTTATTCATAAGACTAACTTATGTCAAATAAGTCCCTGTCCTCTTCTTTTCTCTTCGCATTCCGGTATAATATCCACCCGAGCAGGAAGAATACTGCAAGGGCGATGCCTGCAAAAACGGCAATCCTTACCGTAAAATCTGCAAACAACCCTTCCGGAAGCATTCGAATCATATAATCCTCCTCCGGGTTAAACATCCAAAGGTCATTGTCGAAAAAAATCTCATGGAAAATCACAAAACACTGATTGAAATTCTTTGTAATAAAATAGGCAAGCACGCCGCACAAAACTGTCAGACAGCCGACAAGCCCCATGTACCACTTCGAAACCATTTTCTTCCAATCTGCTTTCCATAGAAGAAGCGCCCCCATGGAAACAACAAATATCCCAAGGGCAACCCACCGTATCACTAACGCCCGGCAAAAAATATCCTGGACTTCTTTCATATGGAAACGGTCCTGTTCATTGAAAAAGTCCTGATTCCTTCCCTCTACGGAAGTCTCGACCGACAATTCTTCCCTGTCTCCCCGGAGGTAAGCCATCATCTCCTCTGTCACATGCATGACATCGTCCATCTCCATATACAGCTCGTCCAAGACTTCATATTTCTCATATTCTTTCTGGTAATAACCAAAGTCCCAATAGATGGCTCCTTCTGCCGCTGTGATGCACAACACACATATCAACGATAAAGCTGCCAAAAACGCCAATCCTCTTTGTATCATCTTCATGTTCTTCTTTCTATCCTCCCACCGAAATATTTCAGATTCTTTTCTATTGATTTTATCAAAACTTTGCAAACTTGGATAGCAAAATCAGAAATCATCTTGTAAATTTTTCTATTACCACTTATAATACTTATATATTTATAAGGAGGACTAATAATGGACATCAATTATGAATTATATAAAGTTTTTTACTATGTAGCGACGACGCTCAGTTTTTCTGAGGCTTCCAAGCAGCTTTTCATCTCCCAGTCTGCGGTCAGTCAATCTATCAAGGCCTTGGAGAAAAAGCTGGAACAATCGCTCTTTATCCGAAGTACGAAGCGCGTGCAGCTTACCCCGGAAGGGGAAATTCTTTTGCGCCACGTGGAGCCGGCCATGAATCTTATCAAACGCGGGGAAGCGCAGATTATTGATGCGGCATCCACCGGCGGGCAAATCCGAATTGGCGCGAGCGACACCATCTGCCGCTATTTTCTCGTACCTTATTTAAAACGTTTCCATCAGGAATTTCCGAACATTCATATTAAAGTAATGAACCAGACTTCCCTGCGCTGTGTAGACCTTCTGGAATCCGGTCAGGTGGATTTGATTGTTACAAACTACCCGAATACAAGTCTCGGAAATGTGGCATCCATCAAGAAAATCGCCAATTTTCAGGATGTGTTCATCGCCAATCAGGAGTTCGCCGAATTGAAAGACCGGAAACTTACTTATAAAGAATTATTGAATTATCCGATTCTGATGCTGGAACGTAAGAGTACAACAAGCGAATTTCTTCATAACCTGTTCCAACAGCAGCAACTGGACCTTGTCCCGGAAATCGAATTGAGCAGCAATGATTTGTTAATCGACCTTGCCAAAATCGGTCTTGGAATCGCTTTCATTCCGGATTATTGCGTTCCAACAGACGGGGAACTCTTCGTCGTAAAGACAGAACACGAACTTCCAAAACGACAGCTTATCATCGCCCATAACGAACAGGTTCCGACCTCGAAAGCAACGTTGGAATTTCTAAAATATTTTGACGAAATCGAAGAATAACACATCATTCGGAGGAGTCTGACATCCATGCACGCTCCTCCGAATAAACGCTATGAATGATAAGCGGCTCTTTTTTCCAATTCTTCCGGTTTTAAAATGTAATAGCCATTTTGTCTCTTTTCTAAAATCTTCTCTTCACAAAGAGAGCCAATCAGCCGGAACATATGGCGGTAGCTCATGCCAATTGAGCAAGACACATCCGTCAAAATATCCGAGAATATCCGTTGATGGCTATTCTTTAAAATATAATGGCATAGCCTTTCTTCTCCCGTACAAACCGCTGACAACACATAGTTTTCTGTGCTTTTCATTAACTTTTCTGCCATCTCTTCCGCAAGTTTCTCGAAAAACTTCACATTTCTCTTCTGATATTTCCGTAACAGAGTATAAGGAATCACCAGGCATTTCACTTCGCTGATTGCTACGACAGTCGCCTCCACTTCCTCCACGTTCTGTAAATATTCCATATCCCCTAAAAGTCCCTGGGACACATAGTAGCATAGAATCAGATTTTTCCCATTGGGCGTACTCATGCACACCTTCGCCAATCCGTCCAACATCACAAAAAGCTTATCAATCGCTCCTTCTTCTTCAATCATCTTTTCTCCTGCCTGATATAACACACACTCACATTCTTTTGCAAACTCTTCCTGAAATCCATATTGGAGAACTTTCTCCCAATCACCTTCTGTCAGCGTTTCATGTCTCATCTTCTTTTCTCTCTTTCTTTCATATGCATACGCGATATACTAGGACATATGTCATATACAATTTGGGGATTCCCTTCTATAATATTGCGTAAAAGGAGGAATCACGATTATGTATCAAATGTTATCATTTATCATCGGAATCGTCATTGCTGTCATGATATCTGTCAACGGCACACTTTCTAATTGCTATGATGTGTTCCGCTCTGCCGTCATCATTCATATTGTCGGCGTCATCTTTGCCACTTTATTATACTGTTTGAAAAAAGAGAAGAAACCCTTATTCCGTCAAGAACCTTTCTGGCTTTATCTTGGCGGGGCTCTTGGATTTCTTACAACAATCTTCAACAATTTTGCATTTGAATATATCAGCATGACAAGCATCATTGCACTCGGTCTTTTTGGTCAGATGTTAAGTTCTGCCCTCATCGACACCTTCGGACTTCTCGGCATGGAAAAATATCCGTTTCGCAAAAGTTCTCTGCTTGGTGTTTTCTTCGCACTAGCCGGTGTTTTTGTCATGTTGGACTTTAGCATTACCTCATCTTTGTTGTCGGTACTGTTATCCATCGGCGGAGGTGTTACGGTTGTGCTATCCCGTACAGTAAACGCCCGTCTTTCCGAAAAAACCGGCGCCCTTGGAGGTTCTCTCATCAACCATTTGGTCGGACTTCCGATTACCATTATTTTTGCCATTATTTTTGTTCCAAAGGCACAATTTTTCGCGGTGAATCCAACGCCGTTTTGGGCTTATCTTGGCGGTATGCTCGGTGTTACAACCGTTCTTCTCTTTAACATCACTGTTCCAAGAATCTCCGCACTAAGCCTTAGCATTCTGAGTTTTGTCGGACAGCTCTTCGCCGGTATTTTCATCGATTTTGTGATAGGAAATGATTTCTCCGATACTTCTTTTATCGGCGGCATCATCATCTCTGTCGGATTGATTCTAAACTTTATTCTGGATGCTCTTCATTCCAGAACCGCTCCAGACTAGCGCCCACGCTTTCCAATGTGCAAGAATGACACAGGTTCCATTCCCTCGGAAAAATCTGTCGATACTGCTGCTGTTGAAATCGGTCATCCAACAGGAGAACGACTCCTCGGTCTCTCTCTGTCCGGATGACCCGGCCTGCGGCCTGCAGCACTTTGTTCATTCCCGGGTACAAGTACGCATAGTCAAATCCATTTCCGTTTTTCTTATCAAAATATCTCTTCAGAATCTCTCGCTCATGGCATACTTGCGGGAGACCGGTTCCTACAATTATCGCTCCAATCAGCCGGTCTTCTGTCAAATCAATCCCTTCCGAAAAGATTCCCCCAAGCACGCAAAATCCAATCAGACTCTCTTTTCGCTCCTTCTCGAACTCTGACAGAAATTTTTCCCTCTCCTCTTCTGTCATATAAGGCTGCTGTGTCAGACATGTAGTTTTTTCATACTGCGGAAATGCTTGTATCTTCTCATACACCGCTTCCATGAACTGATAAGACGGGAAAAATACAAGATAATTTCCTCTCTTTTTCTGTGCGGCTGTGAAAATATAATTTGCAAACTGTTGATACGTCCACGCATTTCTCCTTGTATATTTGCTGCTTACATCCATCCCAATCAGTATGCAGCGATTCTCCGATACAAAAGGGGATTCGGCATAAATGGCATAATCATCTTCTGCTGTGCTTAAAAGCTGTTTATAATAATGAATCGGAAGCAAGGTTGCCGAGAAAAAAATCGTACTGTTTCCCTTCTGCAAGTATTTCCCCAGATTCACCGCCGGATTTACACAGAATAACTTCAGCTTAAAACGCCCGTCCGATTCCATTTCCGTATAAATAGTATAGTTCTCATCTAAACTATCCTGCACATTCAGAAACGTTCGTACATGAAAATAGGTTTCCAGTAACTTTTCTTTCAGCTCATTTTCTTCACATTCTTCCATAAACCGTTCAAATTCCATCAAAAGATTCGTCATGCTCGCCGAAAAATGCCCCACTGAATTATGAATCTGATACGTTTCGCACTCTCTTTTCATCTCCAGAAGCTGTCGGTTGCATGTGTCCAGTCTCCGCGCTAACTTGACATCCCGGTATTTCACCAGTTTCTTTGCCTCTAAAAACTCTTCTTTATAAATGACCGCGCTGTACATCTCTCTGGCCCTCTCCACCAGATTGTGAGCCTCATCAATCAGAAAAATATAATCTCCTTTGACGCCATCCGCAAAAAATCTCTTCAAGTGGGCATTGGGGTCAAATACATAATTATAATCGCAAATCACTGCATCCACCCACAACGAAACATCTAAAGCCATTTCAAAAGGACATACTTGGTGCTTTCTTGCATATTCTTCAATCCTGTCCCGGCTCATATCACTTGTCGTCGTAATCATTTCATAAACCGCATCATTGACCCGGTCAAAATGCCCCTTTGCATACGGACACGCTTCCGGATTACATACCGTCTCCTCACAAAAACAAATTTTTTCTTTCGCAGTCAATGTAATGACCTTATACTGTAATCCTTGTTTCTTCAGCGTTTGGAATGCTTGTTCTGCCACTGTCCTCGTAATCGTCTTTGCCGTCAGATAAAATATCTTCTCACCAAGTCCTTCTCCCACAGCTTTCACCGACGGGAATACGGTTGCTATCGTCTTCCCGACTCCTGTCGGCGCCTGAATAAATAACTTTTTCTTTCTGAGAATCGTCTTATATACAGATGTGGCAAGATTTTTCTGGCCTTCCCGGTATTCGTACGGAAATTCTACTTGTCTGATGGATTGATTTCTCTTCTCTTTCCACTCAATCTGAAATCTCGCCCACTTCTTGTATTCCTCCACAATCTCAAAAAACCATGCTTCCAGCTCTTGCAGTTCATAGCTTTCCCGAAAACGTTTCGTCTCCTCCGTCTCCATATTACAATATGTCATCTGCACTGCAATTCTCTTCTGCTTTTGCTGACTTCCGTAAATGTAGGCATAGCACTTTGCCTGCGCCAGATGTACTCCCACAGGCTTTTCTATCAATTTTAAATCTCGAAAAACCCCTTTTATTTCATCGATAGTTACTTCTTCTCCCTCGATGATACCATCGGCTCGTCCCTCTATCTGCAAATCAAATCCATCGCAAGGTATCACTATCTTCAAAGGAACTTCCGCATGGTACCCTGCCCCCATCTGCCTTTGAATCTTACGATGAATCTTACTCCCTAGCTGCATTGCCTCTTTGTCGGCAAATGCACCTGTTCTATTGTCAATATCACCCTCGCGGAGAATGAACTCCACAAGATTCCGAACTGAAACTTTCATCATCTCTTTTGGGGACATAGTAAACCGTCAAAATACTACGTCCCGAATTGCAAAATGCTGTGTCCCTTTTTGCAATTAGCCCTGTCCCTTTCTAAATAATCTCAAATATACTATACCATATCGCTCAAATAAACATAACTATAATTTTAAGGGACACACCTACAGATTTTAAGGGACACACCTATTATGAAAAGGGGACAGGGCAAAACAAATATTGGGATGGATGATTTTCAACGAATCATCTATCCCAATATTTTTCATTTAAGATAAAATTTTATGAACTTTGTCAGAATATGAAGCAGCCAAATTTTCCAATGCTTTAGCTGCTCTTTCTGTCCAAAAACTAGGCTCGACACCTTCTATGCCAACAAGAAAAGAAATTGATACTTTTATGCTTTCACATTAATTTTTTCAGGGCTGTTAACATCAGCCCTGAGATTTCCTGATATCATAAATAATCCTCAACACAATCAAATTCTTTAGATTCCTCTACTTCTCTCTCCCAATATCTTTCACATCCGGTAGCGCCAACAATACTGACACCGCCAAGATTGCCAAATCCGTAGCCGCAACACTTTTCATAAAATAATCTACAAGCGCCATCCCCAGCGCCGTCGCAAATGTATCCAATATCAAAAATAGTATTCTTGCCGTTCTAAGAGAAATTCGCTCTAATTCTAATAAAACTTCCGGCAGAGCTTCTGCAAATGCACCCGCAAGGAATGAAATGACTGCAGAAATCGTAAAAAACAGAATTACCTTCCCTACAGAATCGTACTCAAATCCGAAGAGTCTCATGACAGAACCTCCAAAAATCGCAAGAACAGACACAATAACAAATACAACGAGTACGACTGCGCCATATCCGATAATTGGTTCTATCCACTTTTTCCAATTCTTCTTCATAGAAATTTTTCCTTCCATCCTTCCACTATTCTGCCTTTTATCATATCACAAAGAGCAAGCTTCCTGCCACAGAATCTTGCTCTTTGTTTTATTCATATTTTTTCCCAATAATGTACGCCGAAATCATCATCATGAAAAGCATCGTTACGATAAAAATCAATTTCATCTGATTCCATAATTCCCTTCCACCCATCAGCATACTGCAATAAAGCATAATTGGATACACGACTGCTATTGCAATTATAAAAATCCGAAAGACTTTACATACATACGGCCAATTGCTGTTATTGAACGCCAATCCTACCATATGAACTTTAAAAACGCCTTGAGAAACAAAACTGATTTTATTTTTATCGTAATATCCCGGCAAAGTGTCTTTTACAAAAAAGCATAAGAAGACTGCGAATAACATCATGATGCCTGACATATATGAGACCTCCTCTATACAAATCTTCGGAATATCTGACAGGAGCAGAACAAGAAATTCTCCTAATATCATGAAAACCGCGAGTAAATATAGACCGAGCCGCTTTTTTCTGCTGCGTAACAGCTCATTTTTAACCGACAAATCCAAGGAATTTATCAGGATACTTTCCACCTCATCCGTATCCAAAGTCTTATTCTCTTCCATTCGCTCGCCTCTTAAAAGTTCTGTGACTGTAATCTCGAGCACCTCCGCAATCGGAATCAGCAATGCTACATTCGGCATACTTGCACCTCTCTCCCATTTACTGACCGTCTTGTCTGACACGAAAAGTTTCTCTGCTAATTCCTTTTGCGTCATATTTTTTTCTTTCCTCATCTCACTTAGAAATGTTCCAAATTTTTCATTATCTAATTGATACATGTTCCCACCTCCTGCTGACATTTTAACTTTTTACGGCGATATACGCAATCTACCAACAGGAGAATTGGGTGATATTTATTCTTTTGATAAGATTCCTCGTTTTAATCGGAACACTTCATCCGCTTGTTTTGCCAATTCATTGGAATGTGTAACTACTACCACGCATTTATTCATTTGATGGGCGCTCTCTTTTAAAATATCTATGATATCCTGTGACATATCTTTCATGCAAAAAAGGCAGGACACATTCCTTTTTACGAGAACATATTCTGCCTGATATTTTATCTATATTTTTCTGTTATCACAAATCTTTCCAAAGAAAAACTCCCCAGATAAAACTAGGAAGCCTCCAGAAGCTATACCTTACGGTCCTACGGCTTCATTTAAACATTTATAAAGCACCCACTGTATCTTGATTGCTCAAGCGTGGGACTTAATCATAGCATCTCTGTTCTTTTTTATCATATGCAACCGCCTTCTCTTTGTAAATATATTTTTAGCAGTCGCATTTTTACATATAAAGATTTTTTATTTTGTCCACTTATATCCCATCCCCATATCGTTTCGATATATTCACGCTCCGTATATTGCTTGATTTTTTTACGAATTCTACAGATTAACTCTATCACCACTCGGCTATCTCCTTCTGCATCGTATCCACTAATCTTTTCATAAATACGTTCTTTATCAAACACCATTCCAGGATTCATGGATAAAAATTCTATAATCTCATACTCTAATTTGGTAAGCCCTAAAGGATTCCCTTTCATATGTACACATTTACTGGCATAGTCAATTACTAATTCTCCATAAAATCGTTGCTCTGTTTTTCGACGTAAACGTTCCTCACGTTTCAAGTGAGCAATAATTCTGGCATCCAGTTCTTTCAAACTAAATGGTTTCAGTATGTAGTCATCCCCTCCCGACAAAAGTCCGTTTATCCTGTCTTCTTCCTCCACCTTTGCCGTAAGAAAAATAATCGGACACATTACTTTATCTCGAATACGCTTACACACCTCAATCCCGTCTACTTGAGGCATATTGATATCTAACAAAATTATATCAGGGCGTACTGTAACCATTTCTAAGGCTTCTGCACCATTTTTTGCCAAAACTACGGTATAGCCTTTCATTTCAAAAAATTTCTGGAGCATTTTCAATAAATCTACATCATCATCTACTATTAAAATTTTATATTTCACCTCTAGGACACCTCCGCTTGTAGTATACAATATAAAAATCAATAAATAAACAACAATAAAAAATTGGTAAACCCAATATTTACAAAGAACGGAGACAATATAAAAGTCAAGGCAGCTATGAGATTGTAGGATAAACAAAACAGACCTCTTGAAACCTTAATATCAAAATGATAATATTATCATAAAGTGAAATTAAGAGGTGTAAATTATGGAAAAAATAATTATGGGTATTTTAACAAACCCTGTGAAATGTAAACTGTTTTTAGAGATACAAAAGTGTGGAGAAACTACGGCAAAACATTTAGCGGAAACTTTTTCTGACATACCGCCCGCCACCTTATATCGTTACTTAAAAAGAATGACAAATGACAAAGTGATAAAAGTAGTGAATCAAATACAAGTGAGGGGAGCTTTAGAAAAAACATATGCCGTTGCAATCGACTTATCAAAAAAATTTAACGATTTGCTAGAAAATAATTCTGGCGAAGCATATATGCAATCTTTTTTGCAGTTTATTTTAGGCTTTGCCGAGCTTTTTCAAAATTACTGTAAACAAGATGATATTAACATTGCGGAAGACAAATCAGGCTTTTCATTAGCACCATTATATTTAACCGATGATGAACTTGAAACTTTAGTAAAAAACATACGAAAAGCAATACAACCTTATGATAATAACACACCGACAAAAGAACGAAAATTACATTCTATTGGTGTTATTATCTCCCCACCTCAAAAAGAGTAAAAAATTCCCGTCTGTCATTTTTTGATGGACGGGAAAATTATTGACTATTTATTATCATAGTGATATTATTATCTTAATGATAATAAATGAAAGGGGCAATAACTATGAAGAAAAAATGTATTTTTATCACACTTGTTACATTTGCTATTTTATTTCTTTTCACATTTCTTTTACCAAAAGAAATTACAGTAAATGCTGGTATTGGGGAAAAAGCAGAAATCAGCGTCTACTTTATTCTTTTATTATCGCCCATCCCAGCATTATGTTATTGGTCACATGATAGAAAGAAAAGAGGAAAATAAAAATGTGTAAAAACGTATTAGAAATTAAGCATTATTCAAAAATCTATTCTGATAATAAAAAAGCAGTAGATGATATTAGTCTCAATGTAAAATCGGGAGAAATTCATGCTTTTATCGGACACAACGGAGCAGGAAAAGCAACAACAATTCGTGCAGTTGTAGGAGTTATGGATTTTGAAAAAGGAGAGATTTTTATTGACGGTCATTCCGTAAAAGAGGAACCCGTAAAATGTAAATCATTGACAGCATATATTCCAGACAATCCAGAC
The DNA here is from genome assembly GCA_905197485.1 of uncultured Lachnospiraceae bacterium. Lineage (GTDB taxonomy): Bacteria > Bacillota > Clostridia > Lachnospirales > Lachnospiraceae > Faecalimonas. The sequence continues at coordinate 87,714 of CAJJYZ010000002.1, forward strand.
TTGTATGAATATGTTACCGGTATTCAATATTTGAATTATATTTGCGATATGTTTTCTGTATCAAAAAAAGACAGAAAAGAACAAATTCAAGAATTAGCAGAATTATTTAAGATTACGGATAGTCTTGGAGATTTAATCAGTTCTTATTCACATGGAATGAAGCAAAAATTAGCTTTAATAGGAGCTTTTATTCATAGACCGAAATTACTTGTTTTTGATGAACCCTTCGTCGGACTTGACCCCGAAGCCTCTTTTCATTTGAAAAATTTAATGAGAAAAGCGTGTCAAAATGGAAGTGCAATTTTTTCTCTACTCATGTCTTAGAGGTAGCTGAAAAATTGTGTGATACGGTTTCTATTATAAAAAGCGGAAAGTTAATTGCCAGCGGTACAATGGAAGAGGTTAAAGGCCGCCATAGTTTAGAAGATATATTTATGGGAGTTGTTGAAAATGATGAGAAAATATAGCCTTTTGTTGAAAATGCAGTTATACAATGTTTTTGGCATAAACCGTATGCTTCATTCACACGACACAAAAGAAAAGAAACAATTTTTTATCGTCGGGATAGCAGGAATATCCGTTATAGGAATTTTTATGTATTTAAGCGGATATATCAGTATTGCATTGGCTGAAATCGGATTGATAAAAGTTTTGCCTACGCTAATTCTTATATCCTATTCGTTGTTTATTTTGTTCTTGACTTTTTTGAAAGGGGGAAGCTGCTTAATCGGTTTAAAAGATTATGATATGGTGGTTTCTTTACCCGTTAGTAATACAGTAGTAATTTTAAGCCGTTTAACAAACCTTTATGCTGTCAATTTGATGATAGGAATCGTAGCAATCGCTCCTATGATGATTGTATACGGAACTTCTGGAAATCTGACATGGGAAACATATCTTATATTATTGGTTTCTCTGATGATTGCTCCGATTATCCCTATGATAGCAGCTTTGACAATCGGTGTTTTGATTTCATGTGTTTCGTCCCATTCTAAACATTCAAACATATTTTCGTTATTATTTAGTGTTTTGGGAATCTTGTTATTTATATTTGCAGTATCACAAATGCAGACAATGCAGGCGAAACAAGTTACGAATGTAAGTTTAATGTTTATGGAACTTATCAATCAATATTATTTGCCAGCATTTTTATTTACAAAGGCTCTCGTTTATACAGATTTTTCAAGCCTGCTGTCATTTGTAGTGTTATCTGTTGTGATTGCGAGTGTTTTCGTAATTGTGATTTCCTATTTTTATAAAAGGCTCAATACGATTGCTTTTTCGCATAATACACAAAAGAATTTCTGTTTAGAAAAAGTGAAAGTAAGCTCGCCATTGGGAGCTTTATATAAGAAAGAATTAAAACGATTTTTTTCATGTACCATTTATGCGTTAAATTCTTCTATTGTTATGATTTTATTGTTCGTAGCATCCACTTTTATTTTATTCGATATGCAAGATATGATTGTCAAACAGTTAGAAGCGCTGGGAATGATAAGCATATTTCAGACTGTACTTCCATTGATGATTGCAATGCTGGTTAGTATGAACTGTACGACATCAGCTTCACTTTCGCTTGAGGGGAAAAGTAGGTGGTTAATGTGTTCGGCACCCGTAGAAGCAAAAACAATTTTACAGTCCAAAATAGCGGTTAATCTTACATTAGTATTACCTATTTTGCTGGTTAGCATGATATTTCTTAGAATTGTATTTCCCCTATCAATAGCGGAAACTGTATTGTTGTTCATTACACCGACTGTTTATACATTTTTTATCGCAGTTATTGGAATGTGGCTAAATATAAAATTCCCTCGATACGATTGGACGAGCGAATATTACGCAATGAAAGGTGGGGCTGTTTCTGTATTAGCAAGTATTGGGGTTGGTGCTGCTTGTAGCATTCTTCCACTTTATCTCTGTATTTTCTTCCAGAAACAAGCTCAACTTATTATAATTACTGCTACTTGTCTGGTCCTTTTGGGAACAGTCGTAATTTATCGGCGATTATGCCATATAAGACTATATAGTTACTAAATATGAAAAAGATAAGCGTACCACTATTTCGAATGATACGCCTATCTTCTTTCATTTTTTATTAAGTTCTATGAGAACTCCTATTTATTGTTGATAGCTGCCTGAGCTGCTGCTAATCTTGCGATTGGCACGCGGAATGGTGAGCAAGATACATAGTCTAATCCAATCTTGTGGCAGAATTCTACGGAACTTGGGTCTCCACCATGCTCTCCACAGATACCTACGTGTAATTCCGGATTAGCTGGTCTTCCTAATTTCACTGCTGTTTCCATTAATTTACCAACACCAACCTGGTCTAATTTTGCAAATGGGTCATTCTCGAAAATCTTTGTATCGTAGTAAGCCTCTAAGAACTTACCAGCGTCATCACGAGAGAATCCAAATGTCATCTGTGTTAAGTCGTTTGTACCGAAGCAGAAGAAGTCAGCTTCTTTTGCGATTTCATCAGCTGTAAGAGCTGCTCTTGGAATCTCAATCATTGTACCAACATGGTATTTTAATTCGATTCCTGCTGCTGCGATTTCAGCGTCTGCTGTTTCTACAACAACTTTCTTCACGTATTTAAGCTCTTTGATATCTCCGATAAGTGGAATCATGATTTCCGGGCATACATTCCAGTCAGCGTGTGCTTTCTTCACATTGATAGCTGCACGAATCACTGCTTTTGTCTGCATCTTAGCAATCTCTGGGTAAGTAACTGCAAGACGGCATCCACGATGTCCCATCATCGGGTTGAACTCATGAAGAGAATCAATCAGAGATTTGATTTCTTCTACTGTTTTGTTCTTTGTCTCAGCTAATTTCTGAATATCTTCCTCTGTTGTAGGAACGAACTCGTGAAGAGGCGGGTCTAAGAAACGGATTGTAACCGGATTTCCTTCTACTGCCTCGTATAATGCTTCGAAGTCTCCCTGCTGGTATGGAAGAATCTTCTCAAGAGCTTCTTCTCTTTCTTCTACTGTATCAGAGCAAATCATTTCGCGGAATGCAGCGATTCTGTCTTCTTCGAAGAACATATGCTCTGTACGGCAAAGTCCGATACCTTCTGCACCAAGTTCAAATGCTTTCTTAGCATCTGCCGGTGTATCAGCGTTTGTTCTAACGCCAAGTCTTCTGTATTTGTCAGCCCATCCCATGATTCTTCCGAATTCACCTGCGATTGTAGCATCTACTGTAGGAATGATTCCATCGTAAATGTTACCTGTTGTTCCGTCAAGTGAGATTGCGTCGCCTTCATGGAATTCTTTTCCTGCCAATGTGAATCTCTTGTTTTCTTCATCCATCTTGATGTCGCCGCATCCAGATACACAGCATGTACCCATACCACGAGCAACAACGGCTGCGTGAGATGTCATACCACCACGTACTGTTAAGATACCCTGAGCAGATTTCATACCTGTGATATCTTCCGGTGATGTCTCAAGACGAACAAGAACAACTTTTTCTCCTCTTGCTGCCCATTCTACAGCGTCTTCTGCTGTAAATACGATTTTACCGCAAGCAGCTCCCGGAGAAGCTCCAAGACCTTTACCCATCGGTGTTGCAGCTTTTAATGCAGCAGCGTCAAACTGTGGGTGAAGTAATGTATCTAAGTTACGTGGGTCAATCATAGCAACTGCTTTTTCTTCGGAAATCATTCCTTCGTCTACTAAATCGCAAGCGATTTTTAAAGCAGCCTGAGCAGTTCTCTTACCGTTACGTGTCTGTAACATGTAGAGTTTCTTATCTTCGATTGTGAACTCCATGTCCTGCATATCTCTGTAGTGGTCTTCTAATTTATCACAGATAGCAACGAACTGCGCGTAAACTTCCGGCATAACTTCTTCTAACTGTGCAATCTTCTGTGGTGTACGAACGCCGGCAACAACGTCTTCACCCTGAGCGTTCATTAAGAACTCACCCATTAATTTCTTCTCACCTGTAGCTGGGTCACGAGTAAACGCAACACCTGTACCGGATGTCTCACCCATGTTACCGAATGCCATCATCTGTACGTTAACGGCTGTTCCCCATGAGTATGGGATATCGTTGTCACGACGGTAAACGTTAGCACGTGGGTTGTCCCATGAACGGAATACGGCTTTTACAGCTCCCATTAACTGTTCCTTCGGGTCAGTTGGGAAGTCCTCACCGATTTTTTCTTTATATTCAGCTTTGAACTGATTTGCAAGTGTCTGTAAATCTTCTGCTGTAAGGTCTACGTCCTGTGTAATACCTTTTGCTTCTTTCATCTCGTCGATAAGTTCTTCGAAATATTTCTTACCAACTTCCATAACTACGTCAGAGTACATCTGGATAAATCTTCTGTAGCAATCCCATGCCCAACGAGGATTTCCTGATTTCTCTGCGAGTACATTCACTACTTCTTCGTTTAAACCAAGGTTTAAGATTGTATCCATCATACCTGGCATAGAAGCTCTTGCTCCTGAACGAACAGATACGAGAAGAGGATTCTCTTTGTCACCGAATTTCTTTCCAGTCACTTCTTCCATCTTCACGATTGCTTCCATGATTTGTCCCATGATTTCTTCGTTGATTGTTCTTCCATCCTCATAATACTGAGTACAAGCATCTGTTGTGATTGTGAATCCCTGTGGTACTGGAAGACCTAATTTTGTCATTTCAGCAAGGTTAGCGCCTTTTCCACCGAGGGTATTTCTCATGCTTGCGTCACCTTCAGTGAACATATAAACCCATTTTGCCATGTCTTTACGACCTCCTATAAATTTTTATTAATACATCACAGGGAACTTGCTGACTCTCCGGACTGTCCCTGCTTTATATTACAAATACATAATGTGACATATTACGCCACATATACCATACTTATTTTAAACGGTTTTCTCAGGTTCGTCAAGAGGTTCCCTTTGGGGACGTAGTATTTTTATAAACCATTTATGATAATGTCCTAATATACCCCAAGGGAAAATGTCCCATCTG
>CAJJYZ010000003.1 GCA_905197485.1 uncultured Lachnospiraceae bacterium
GTAGTAACTATGTGGCTTTCAGCCACTTTCACGGCGAAGCCGTGAATAATATAGGATTATTTTACATTTGAACTCTTTTTATTCAAAAAAAGATTGCGCTCTCGCGCAACCTTTAAATGTTCAGAAAGACAAGCGCAATCAAAATCAATCCAATCGCCGCCTGCTGTCTCTTTGTTAATTTTTCTTTGAAACAAATCATTCCAACGATACTGATAACCACAATCGTTGCAACGCTGTATGTCGGATAAGCAACCACTGCCGGCACCTGTCCCACCGCTTTTAATAAGAATCGCGCCGAATAGTAATTCGGAATCCCGACAAGCATTCCAAATAAGACGTCTTCTTTTGCCAGCTTCTGTCCTTTCTTCACAGCAAGTATCGCACAGAGAACGAATGCCGCCACGAATGTCAGGCATAAGAAATGTTCCTCAAACTCTGGCGTCCCCATCTCGTCATAAATCTTTGCCATGAAATCAGCCGTTCCACCGCCGAACAGAAGGAGAAACAATCCAAGTTTGAATGTGGCGCCTCCTTGTCCTTTTTCAAAATTAATGAGGACGATTGCCAATAACGCGATAACAAATCCAATGACTTGAAGTCCTCCGGGCATCTCGTGAAATACGAAAATCGACAATAATGTCGGCACAAGTACTCCCAATCTCATGAATGTGGCTGAGAGTACGACTCCGTTTTTGCGTATGCTAATCTGCAGCACGACAAACGAAACAAGATACAGGATTCCATTCATCGTCCCGAGGCTGACCGCCCAGCCGATTCCTTCCCCTGTCGTGAACAATTTCCCGACTCCCGTATAGAGAACGGATAACATGAGACACATCGCATAGTTGATGCAAAGCATACTGATGTTATGCTTCACATACCGCTCGCTGAAGCGGATTAAAATAGAGACAAGCGCGCTGCTTGCAACTGCCAATACTAAATAAAACATTCTTTCTCCTCTTTCTTTTCAAGAAAAATATCGGAGCACACTGCTCCGATAGATTTTTCTCTATAGTCTTTTTTCAAAATTCCCCGTCACCGCAGTTCCTTCTGTGAAAATCATGAATGCCTTCGGGTCAATCTTCTGCACGATTCTCTTAATCTGATTCACTTCGTATTTGGAAATCACGACGTACAGTATCTCCGTATTCTCATTCGTGTAAGCTCCGGTACCTTCCCAGTTCGTCACACCGCGCCCCGTCTCTTCCATAATCGCTTTCGCAATTCCAATCTTCTTCGTAAATATCATCACGCTCATATTGATATTCTGAATATGAATCTTATCGATTGCAAGAGACGTTACCGTCGCGTAAATCAAGGAATAAATGACGACTTCGATATCAAACAGCATCATACAGATTCCGTATACGCCGATGTTCATAATGATTCCAATCTTGCCTACACTGAAACCAGGATACTTCTTCGCACAGAGGATTCCTACGATATCCTGTCCTCCTCCAGAACTTCCTCCGCGAAGAATCAAACCGGTTCCGACTCCCGCAATCAATCCGCCGATGATACACGCTGTCAGCATATCGCTGATAATCGGTTCTGTCGGAATCGGAATGGCTGTAAGCAGCACACTTTCCATCGTCGCCGCAATGACTGTCCGGACACAGAAACTCTTGCCAATCCCTTTCCACGCCAGATAAAAGAGCGGCACGTTCAATATGTAAAAAATGATACCTGCAAGGTCAATATTCCCTGCATCTACATGCAGTACGCTTACCACAAATGTTCGGATGAGCTGTGCCACACCCATGAATCCGCCGTTATATAAGTTCAACGGCATAATAATCAGATTAACACCAAGCGCAAAGAGCAGACTTCCCAAAAACGTCCACCCAAGCTGTGCCATCGCACGTTTCTTATTACTCCATTCCATCTTCTTTCTCCTGTTTGTATGTTATAAGACTCCCAGCTTCGCCGCCTCCTGCAGATGCTCTTCCGATGCTTTCTTCTGCTTCTTCGCAGTCTCTTCTCTGCTTAAGCACTCCTGAATCGCATTGTTGAGTGAAAGCATCTTCTCATCCAGTCCCGATACCATCTCCGCGCAGTCCCTCAATTCCCTGCTGATGTATTCCGGGGCATTGCCTTCAAACTTATAGTAAATCTTATGTTCCAGGCTTGCCCAGAAATCCATGGCAATCGTTCGTATCTGAATCTCTACTTTCGTGTCCACCACACTATCCGATAAGAAAATCGGTACTGAAACGAGCATATGGTAACTCTTGTATCCGCTTTCCTTCGGAGTCTTGATATAGTCTTTTATCGTCAGTACTTTTAAATCCGTTTGGTTCCCTATCATCGCGGCCAACCGGTAAATGTCCGATGTGAAAGAACAAATCAAACGCACGCCCGCAATATCGTTGATATATTCAATCATATTCTCAATCGATACCTCGTAGCCATAGCGCTTCAGCTTCTTCACAATACTTTCCGGGGTCTTGATTCTTGTCTTAATGTGCTCAATCGGATTGTAACGATGTACGTGCTTGAATTCATCGTTCAGAATCTCAAGCTTCGTTCCTACTTCTTTCAACGCTGAGTTGTATAAAAACATCGCTGTCATCCAGGCGTCTACGTCGTCATAATCCATGATTGCTTTCATTACATCCTGCATGATTCTTCCTCCTGTTTCCCGAAGAGTTTTCCCATTTAGTATACCATATCCGGGGACTCTTGTCATAGACTTAAGAGTTTTTTTAGATTTAAAGTTCCAGTTTCATATCCCCTTGTTTAATCCACTTTTTCTTCCGCATGAATTCTGATATCACCGCTGTAATGATTGCCGGAAGTATCAGCTGAATCACGAAGATTTTCACAACGACAACCACTCCCGGCTCTACCGCGGACATGGTCTGCCATGTCATAATCTGTCCTACAAGTCCGGCCGTTCCCATCCCGGCTCCTGTCGCATTATTCGTCATCTTCAGCAGTAACGTGGATATCGGTCCTAAGATTGCGCTGGATAGGATTGCCGGAAGCCAGATAAGCGGATTCCTTACAATATTCGGAATCTGAAGCATGGACGTTCCGATGCCTTGAGCAAGCAATCCGCCAAACTTATTCTCCCGGAAGCTTGCCACTGCAAATCCTACCATATTACAACAGCACCCTACGGTAGCCGCTCCCGCCGCCAGTCCGTTCAGATTCAAAATGACACTCAAAGCCGCAGAGCTGATTGGGAGAGTCAGCGCCATCCCCATCAGGACAGAAACTACGATTCCCATCACGAGCGGCTGCTGCTCTGTCCCCCAGTTAATCATCTCACCGATACGCGTCATAAATTTTGAGATGGACGGGCCTACGAGAAGTCCCGCTGTCGCCCCCGTTCCAATCGTAATCATCGGCGTCAGGAGAATATCGATTTTCGTCTTTCCGGATAGCAATCGTCCGATTTCGATTCCTACATACGCTGCAATAAACGCTCCCAAAGGCTCTCCGGGTCCGGTAAACACCATCGCTCCTCCGTCCAATACGTTTCCCGCCAACAGAGGACTCGCATATCCTCCGACCATTCCTGCCGTTGCCGCGGAAAGCACGACGAGCCCGCTTGTCTGAAACCGATAAGCAACTCCCACACCGATTCCGGCGCTCGTCAAAGATGCGGCAACTTTCCCCACCGCATAGAGCATCTCACCGGTTTGTCCCCCGATAAGCGTTCCGATTTGCTGGATAATCGTTCCTACAATCAAGGTTGCAAAAAGCCCCTGCGCCATTCCGCTCAAACCCTCGATAAAAATCCGGTCTAATAATTTCTTTAACCAATTCAATTTATTTTACCTCACTCTGACTAGTAAAATGTGTCCAGTTCAAATTCGGAACGCACGCGTTCCAAATCTCTTTATCTGGAAACATCAAATAAAATTTCCGAAAGTTTCTTAGATTCCGTTCTGAGAATCCATTTCCAAATTCTCCTATTAGCTCTTCTGACAAACACGAAATAAGTTTTTTCCCGTAAAATGCTCTATGCTCACCTTGTTGTTCTTCTTCAACAATTCGTTTGCCTATGTTCCAATACGTCAATATCATAGTCTTATTGGCAAGATGATAGACATTCTCTCTTCCCTCCGAAATAATTCCTTTCACATCTGTAATAACGGACTGATAAAGAATCCTATCTTTTTCCATACTTATCTCACCTCAATCTGACACATCTTCATCGTCATCAGCGCCGCCTCATGGCTCTCCGGCGTCACACCTGCGCAGCATGCTCCGTCTACCATTATCTTCGCTTCCGGAAGCGCCGCTTTCAGAAGCAATGCATTGGACACGACACAGATATCTGTACACAAACCAACCAGTTCTATTTCTTCATATCCACCTGCCGCAATCACGTGTGCAAGCTGTACGCTTCCGAAAGTCGGTTTGTCATATACTTTTTCCACATATGGTTTCAACCCGTCTATGATTTCCCAGCCTTCTGTCCCTTTCACACAGTGAACAACCGGAAGATTCTTTCCTTCCTGCGTTTCTAAATATTGTTCCGTATGCGTATCCTTTGTAAAAAGAATCTCTACGCCATCTTCCCGACACTTCTTTACCTTCTCTACGACCTTTTCCACAATCGCTTCCGCTTCTTTTGTCCCAAGACTTCCTGTCACAAAATCATTCTGCATATCTACTACAATCAATACTTTTCTCATCATGCTTCCTCCCTGTATTTCCTTCTATACGATTCACTTCCTCTATTATTACACGAAAAAGAGTGGAAAAACAAGTATGAAAATGTTATGATGTTCCCAACAAAAACAGAACATTATAGGAGGGATATCATGTTTCGCCTTTGGGGTAAAATTTTTAAAGATAACAGATTAATCAAAGATACCGTCATAACTGACGACTCGGAAGATACGCGCACCCATAAGATTTTTCACGCGTTGGATTCTATATGTTATGAATTCGACTTAAGTAAACCAATTTGGCTTGATTCTACCATCGAGGACTTTAAAAGACACGATAAAGCCAGGTTCTATCAGGACAGCTTTATCGATTCGATTGATTTCGATTACCTGGAAATTCATGTGATTGAAGAATAAGTCAAAATAATTAAGGGGCTGTCCTAAGACAGCCCCAAATCATCAATTTTGTATCGAATTTCTTTATTCTCAAGAAAATTCTCTCTTTACAACATCCTGACCCTTCTAGTGTTCTAATACTTCTTCCGCAATATTTCTTGCATGGTCAGAAATACGTTCCAGACATACAAGCGCATCTAAGAATACGATTCCGGAATCTGTATTACACTGGTTGTTTGCCAATCTCTTAATGTGTTTTGTCCGAAGGGAAACTTCCAGTCCATCTGCCTGTGTCTCCTTCTCGATTACCCTGAGAGCTTTCTCCTGACTCTTCTCTTCAAATGCTTCTACCGCATACTTGAAGCTGTCTGTACATACGTCCAGCATCTCCTTCAATCCTTCTGCTCCGGACTCTGAGAATTCTGCTTTCTTCTCATACAACGTCTCCGCATACTCGGAAATATTTTCACAATAATCGCTGACTCTCTCCATATCGGAAATAATCTGCAGCAAGTGCGCCACTTCCTGATGTTCTTTGTCGCTGACGCGAAGCGATGAAATCTTAATCGCATACTCGGAAATTCCGGCGCTCAACTGGTCCACAATCGATTCTTCGTCTTTGATTGCCTGGATATCTTCTTTATTCAGCGTAAACATGACTCTCTTCGCTTTCTCAAGAGATTCTAATACAAGGTGACCCATACGGGAAATCTCTGTAATTGTAGACTGAAGAGCAATACCAGGTGTCTCTAACATACGGTCGTCAAGGAGTACTACGCTGTCATCCTGCGCTGTCTCATCCACACGTCCAATCTTCTTCGCAAGTAAGATGATGAAGTTGGATACCGGGAAGAGAAGTACAGTCGTTCCGATATTAAACGCTGTGTGTACCGTACTAATCTGTGTCTGTGTAATCATGCCTTCTCCAAGTGTCGGGTTAATTGCCTTGAAGAATACGATTGCCACGATACTGAAAATCACAGTACCGATAATATTGAATAACAAGTGCATCAAAGCAGCTGTCTTCGCATTCTTCTTTGCGCCAACGCTGGAAAGCATAGCTGTCACGCATGTACCGATGTTCTGTCCCATGATAATGTAGATGGCCGCGCTCATCGGAACAAGCCCTGCTGCCGCGAGACTCTGCAAAATACCGACAGAGGCAGAGGAACTTTGGATGATTGCCGTAACGCCTGCACCCGCTAAAATTCCAAGGAACGGATTGCGTCCTAATGTAACGAATAACTCTGCAAACTGCGGAGAATCCTGAAGCGGAGCTACCGCGGTTGACATCGTGGAAATACCTACAAATAAGATACCGAATCCAACAATAATGCTGGAAATATCTTTGGATGAGTGTCTCTTCCCTGTCAGCATGATAACCACACCGATGATAATTGCAATCGGCGCCAGGTTTGTCGGGCTCAACGCCTTCGCCCACTCCACACTGGACACAAGCCATCCGGTTACCGTCGTACCGATGTTGGCTCCCATGATAACTCCCATCGCCTGTCCCAGGTTCATAATACCCGCATTTACAAATCCAACAACCATAACGGTTGTCGCAGACGAGCTCTGAATAACGGCTGTGATTAATGCTCCTAAAAGCACACCGAAAAATTTGTTCTTTGTCAGTACCTCAAGCAGGGATTTCATTTTATTGCCGGCTGCATTCTCAAGGCCTTGCGCCATAATCTGCATCCCGTAAATGAACATACCCAAACCACCCGCAAAAGGTATTAAAATCTCTGTGTAATTCATTGGTTTCCTCCCTTGTAAAACTGTGAATACGCACTTTACATATTTCTTACATCTTTTTTACAATATCATTTTATGCGCGGAAACACAACTATTTTTTTCACATTTCTTCTTTCTTTAATGTTTCATTTTCGGTTCAAAAATCCAGGAAGCGATGTATCCAAAGATTAACGCCGCCGAAGTCCCTGCCGCAGCCGCTTTGAAGCCCCCGAGAAACGTTCCGATGAATCCTTCGGCATGAATGGCTTCTTTCACCCCTTGAAACAACACGTTTCCAAATCCGAGAAGCGGAACGCTCGCCCCCGCTCCCGCAAATTCCTGAAACGGTTCATAGACGCCGCAAAAGCCAAGCACCGCTCCGAAACATACAAGCATCACCATCACACGCCCCGGCATCAGCTTCGTCCTGTCCAGTAATATCTGAGCAAGGGCACAAATCAAGCCTCCCACCCAGAATGCATTGATATAATCCATTTTCATCCTCCTAACAGTGTTCCAGCACAATTCCATGGGCTATGCCCGGAACACTCTCCCCTTCATTGAAGCTGACAGTAGACATTAGCGCCCCTGTCGGTACGAACAATACCCGTTTCCACTCTCCCTTTTCAAGTTTCGGAAGAATATAGGACGCAAGCGTTGTCGCCGCACAGCCGCAGCCGCTCCCTCCGGCATGGGTGTCCTGTGTGTTCTGGTCGAAAATCACCATACCGCAGTCCATGTGATTCTGTTTGATATCTCTTCCTTCTTTTCTCATTAGGTCAAACAAGATGCTCTGCCCCACATATCCCAAATCTCCGGTGATGATGCGGTCATAATCGCTTTCCTCCCTTCCCATATCCTCCAGGTTTCGTAAAATAGTATCGCAGGCTGCCGGAGCCATACATGCCCCCATGTTCTGGGAATCTTTCAGACCATAATCCACAATTTTCCCTACGGTGACGCCGGATATCCGCACTTTGCTCTTCCTTTTTCCCACGAGAAATGCTCCGCTTCCCGTCACCGTCCACTGGGCGGACAACGGTCTCTGCGTCGCATATCCAAGCGGAAAGCGGAACTCTTTCTCCGCGCTTCCAAAATGACTGGATGTCACCGCAAGCACGAGGTCTCCGTATCCCCCTGCCACCGTCATGGCGCTCAATGCAATGGCTTCCCCGGAAGTGGAACACGCCCCATAAAGACCAAACATCGGAATCTGCAACGCCTCGGTTCCCATGCTTGTAGCTATCCCTTGACGCAGCAAGTCTCCGCCGTAGAGATAGCGCACCTCCTGCGGGGAGACGTGGACTTTCCGAAGCGCCATCAGGCACGCCTCCTTCTGCATCGTACTCTCCGCCGCTTCCCACGTCTCCTCTCCGAAGAGGTCGTCTTTCCCGACTTTGTCAAACAGTTTCCCAAGAGGGCCTTCCCCTTCTTTCTTTCCTACAATCGAACCGCTGCTCACAATGAACGGCGCCTGTTCAAATTCAATACTCTGACTTCCCCGAATCACGCTATCACCCCCGCTTTCATGGCAAGATAATAAATCACTCCCAATATCCAGGACGTCAACACTCCATACAGAATCACCGGACCTGCAATCGTAAAAATCTTGCATCCGATTCCAAAGACCTGTCCTTCCTTCTTATACTCGATAGCCGGAGAAGCAACCGAATTGGCAAATCCGGTAATCGGGACAAGCGCCCCCGCTCCGCCCCATTTCGCAATCTTATAGTACACGTTGAATCCCGTCAGAACCACACTCAAGAGGACGAGCAGAAGTGATGTCCACGCCCCGCTTATCTCATCCGAGATTCCTTTCCCTTTGCAAATATTCAAGATACTCTGTCCAATGACGCAAATCGTACCTCCTGTCAGAAATGCCCGAAGCATATTGAGGTACACGTTGTGAACCGGAGTCTTTTCCTTCACATACTGCTCGTATGCTTTTTCCATTTTTTCCTTTTCCATTCTATTCCTTTCTACCATCGGTTGATAAAAAAAATCAAGGCTCCCACGCCTCTTCCGACAGCCATACTTAATATCATGTAGGGAATACATTTGATAAGTTTCACCCGCCGGATAAAAATCGGAAACACATTTAAGATTTCCGCAAGCGCCATCGCCCAGCATCCGGCGAAAATTCCCGCCAACAGTCCGAATACCGCCAGCAGAACACCACCGGCCCGAACCGGAATCTGATAGATAATAAAAATATTACCGAGAATCCCTCCAAGCGCAATGCTCGTCTCATACAGAAGCACATGCCTTCCCGTATGCGTCCTGTCTGCAAAATCAGAAACGACTCCCAGACTAATCACAAAAGAGAACAGTCCGGCAGCTACCGTAATTCCGGCGCTAAGTCCGATGAGCGCCAGCAGAAATTGTTTTCCCCACATCCATTTCCTGCCCCTTTCTCTCATAACTTTCGATTAACGTCGTCTGAATGTCATTCTCATAGAGCCGCATCTCCACCTCCATCGGCGTCGGGTCTACTGTGAATTTCTTTCCTCCAAAATGATTGAAGAAAATCAGGATTCCGACAATCATCCCGATGCAATACATCAATTCCAAAATGGTGAACCCATCGCTCGGATGTCCCATCAGGAGCTCGTATATCTGCCCGAACAGCTTTGTCGTATCCACATCATTATTGAACGTCATAATCGAGAATGCCGCTCCGGTAAATGTAATCGCCACAACCGCTATCACCTTCAGCCAGTGCGCGAACATCCCCTGTGTCTTTTGATTTTCCAAAGTGACAATCACATCCGGGTTCCCGAGATTCTGGACGTCCAGATTCGGATATTTTGTATGAATACATTCGATAATCTTCAAGATAGAGAGAACTCTTCTCCGTTCCTTCGGATTCCGAAATCGGAAGAGCCTGAGCGCCTTCACCTTCGGAACGACATCCGGATTGGCGCATTCTATCTGCATGATTTCCCCGATAGTCACATCCATGTTCTTTACTTCTACATTTTGGTCTGCCTTTACATACACAGTCTCTTTCTTCATCCAACCATCCGCTCCATCTGTGTCTTTGTTTTTCTCACAAGCACACCGCCTTCAATCTCCCCGGTACTTCTGATATCTGAAAAATAATAAATGCATCCTGCCAGAATCGCCAGCATCACAAGAAAAAACAGGCATACCCGAAGTCTTTTCCTTGATTTCTCCATACTTCACACCTTCCTTTCGTCTGGTAAGTAGTATGTGATTTTCCGGAAAAAATATACATCGGGCATGCCTGTTTCTATATCTTTTCTCTCAGATGATTCAAAATGCGCTTTTCCAGCCGGGAGACCTGCACCTGGGAAATGCCAAGCTGTTTTCCAATCTCCGACTGCGTCTTATTCGCAAAATACCGCATGTAAATTAATTGTCTTTCTTCCTTATCCAGGTAAGCCAGAAGCTGGGATAAAAGCATGTGGTTCAGAATCTTTTCCTCCTGCTCTTCCTTCTCCGGAAGCCTCTCCAATAACTGAAGTTCACTCCCATCCTGCTGATACACCGGCTTATGCAGCGATTCCACTTCTCCGGTGGATTCCAGCGCCTGCACCAGTTCTTCCTTTTCAACCTCCATCTCTTTCGCAATCTCTTCTAGCGTAGGCTCCCGGTTCCATTGGTCCGTCAGCTTTTCCTTCACAAGGTAAGCTTTGTATGCCAGTTCTTTTAGGGAACGGCTCACCTTTATCATGCCGTCATCCCGCAGAAACCGCTTGATTTCACCGGAAATCATAGGAACCGCATAGGTGGAAAACTTCACGTCATAGGACAAATCAAATTTATCAATGGCTTTCAGAAGCCCGATGCTCCCTATCTGGAATAGGTCTTCCGCCTCCGTTCCTCTCCCGTAAAAACGCTTGGCAACACACCAGACCAGCCCTACGTTTTCTTCTACCAGTTGTTCTCTCGCTTTTTCATCTCCTTCGTGTGAGCGTTTAATCAAAGCGATGGTGTGCTCCATGATTCCCGTCCTTTCCCTATGATTTTCTCCATATAGACCGAGGTGCCTTCCCCCGGCGTTGAAGTCACCTCCAGACAGTCCATGAAGGCCTCCATGAAGGCAAATCCCATCCCGGAACGGTCGAGTTCCGGCCTCGTTGTGAAAAGAGGCTCCATCGCCTGCGTCACATCCTCAATGCCTTTTCCTTTATCCGTAATACGAATGCAAATCTTATTGCCCTCCGCCTTACATGCAATCCAGATTTTATGTACTTCATTGTCATACCCATGAATGATGGCATTCGTCACCGCCTCGGAGACCGCCGTCTTCACATCGGACACTTCCTCCAGCGTGGGATTTAATTGCGTCATGAATGCCGCCACCGTCACTCTCGCAAATCCTTCGTTGGACGACCTGCTGTCAAATACTACTTCCATTTCATTCGTGTTCTTCATAAACTCTGCTCCTCCTCGCACATCTGCATGATTTTTGTCACTCCTGACATCCGCAGGATTTTCTTCATTCTTTCATTTGGGTGGGATGCCCACACTTCTCCTCCGAGAAGATTTACCTTCTTATACCGCCCCATAATCACTCCGATTCCGGAACTGTCCATAAAATTTGTCCCCCGGAAATCAAAAATCACATGTTTGATATGCTTTCTTTCAATCAGATGGTCGGACGTCTTACGAATGTCTTCCGCATTGTGATGGTCCAGTTCCCCCGGAAGAAAAATCGTAAGACAGTTCTCTTCTATCCTGTAATCCATGTCCTTGTCCCCCTTATTTACATCAAAAGATTCTATGCCCTTGACAGAAAAAAAGACAGAAAAACATCTCGCTTCCCTGTCTTTTGTATCCTATCTTTTCTTTTATTCAGTTTCCTCTGTCTGACTTTCTTCTCCGTCCGCTTCGGAATCTTCTGTATTTTCTTCCGGTTTCTTCTGTTCTTCTTCTTTCTTTTCCTGGTCCAGCTTCGCGGCTTCTTCCGGATAGAGCTCTTTCAGTTTCTCATAAGTCGCCTTATATTCTTCTGTCTTTCCGGCTTTTTCATACGCCTGTGTCAGCAGAACCAATGCCTGTCCATCGTCATATTTCTCATCCAAAGATGTGACCGTCTGAAGCGCCTGGATTGCGTCCTGATAGCTTCCCTCTTCGAAGCTTGCTTTGCCGGAACGGTAATTCTTCTTGCAAATACGAGGCGCGATATCGTCATGTATCTTCTGATACACATTCGCCGCCTTCTCCCCAAGTGTCTCCGGACGAATCTTCAACAGTTCGTCCAACATTGCCGCATCGCTTTTTTCTTTGGAGCGCCAGTCGCTCTCCAGCACAAGAAGCGCCTCATAACTTTCCTTTGTAGATTCTGCCGTCTTCTTCGCCGCTTCCGTATCGGCATTTGTCTCCCGGTATCCTTCCAGCTCTTTTTTCAATGCGCTGATTTCCGCGTTTTTCGCCGCAATCTGGTCGCTGTATTTTACAATCTGCTTATTTAATTTGGAAGACTGAATCTGGTCCATTCCCGGAACAACAAGAAACCACATTGCCGCCGCCCCGACAGCGAGTCCTATCAGAATATTCAGTATCGTCGTCAGGATTCCGTTATCTTTCACTCCTGCTGCCGCCGGCTGGATAATCGTCTCGTTTCCCACCTGATAGGTCACCGTATGGTCTTTCTCTTCCTGTACTTTTGCCGCTTTCTTTCCATTGTTTATCTTCGACAGCTCGTGCATGTACCGCAGAGCCATCTCATTCGTCGTGTCCAGCTTATGCGCTCTTTTCAATACCTGGCGCGCGCGTCCATACTGTTCCGTACGAATGTAAAGAAGCGCCAAAAGAAGCTGTGCTTTCAAGAATGTCGGATGCGCCTGCACGACCTTCTTCAACTGAATCAATGCAAGGTCTTCCCCGTTTTGCTCGCAATAGACGAGGCATTGGTTATACTTCTTGATTGCATTGTTCATGACTTCCAATTCTGTCGGATTGCCCTGTACTTTCTTGATAAAATAGTCCGCAATATTCTCATGACTCTGAAAATTCTTGCTGATAATCCATTCGACCAGAGCTTCTCCGACTTCCCCTCTTGCATAATAGACCAGTCCAAGAAGATTCCGCGCCGTCACATTCCTTTGGTTGCATTGCAGGCTCTTCCTCAGAGACGCAATCGCCCCGGACGTATCGTGAATCTGCGCCTTGCTTAGTCCATCATTATACCAATAATTTGATTGATGTATCAGTTTCTTTGTATACTCCAACTTGTTCTCCCCACAATCTTACTTCGTCTGTTTCATCATTTCGCGCAGAATATCCGTCATATCGGATAAGTCTTCCTGATAAATCGTGTCTTCAATCTGTTCCACTTCCACGCTCGGTTTAAATTTTTTCAATTCTTCTTCAAAATCTAACATCTTTCATGCCTCCCCGTTAATTCTTCTATCATCCCCACGAGATACAGAGAACCGAGACAATACAGCTTCCCATCCTGTCCCTTTTTCTCCATTGCCACCTTAAGCGCCTGTCCAAGGTCTTCCTCGGCAAGCACCTCGGCCTGTGTATATGTACGGAATACCCGGGCAAGCTCTTCGACGCCTTCTCCCCGCGCATCCTGTATTTTCGTAATCATATAAGCATCCGCCTGTACTTCTTTACAGAGATATTCTGCCATCTTCTCATAATTTTTATCCCGCACCGCGGAAAACAGAATGACAAGATGCGTATCCTCCTTTTCTCTTTCGATGCTCCTTGCAAATGCTTCGATAGCTCCTACGTTATGCGCTCCGTCTACATATACGCCCGGGAAAATTTCTTCCATCCTTCCCGGCCAGCGCACCTGCTCCAAGGCCTGCTGCCAGACAGAAATCTCTTTTTCCTCCGGAAAGATGCATTCCAACGCCCGGATAGCGAGCATGGCATTCTCCGCCTGATACACACCGGGATTGGAAAGCCTCCACGTAGTATATTTATCATACGCACTCGCCGTTGAAAAATCAATATACTTCTCCTCTGTTTTTTGAATTTCGAACGCATTTTTCGCGATTTTTATACATGGTGCTTCAAGTTCTGCCGCCTTCTTCTCAATCACTCCGGAACTTTTCTTCCCGTCCAGATACACCACCGGCACATGCGGTTTGATGATTCCTGCCTTTTCCGCCGCGATTTCTTCTATTGTATCTCCCAAAATGTCCATGTGGTCCAGACTAATCGAAGTGATGACGGTCACAAACGGATGACGTATGGCATTCGTCGCATCCAGCCTTCCCCCAAGTCCCGTCTCCAAAATGATGTACTCCACATCGGCTTTCCCGAATGCGTACATTGCCATTCCAAACAGAAATTCAAAATAACTTGGATGAGGAATTCCCGCTTCTTCCATGGATTCTACAACAGATTTCACGTAAGAAAACACTTCCAGAAAATCCCCATCGGAAATGTCTTCTCCGTTCACCTTGATTCTCTCATTGATTTCCACAAGATGTGGGGAGATAAACATTCCGGTCTGTTTTTTCTTTGCCAGAAGTACCGCCTGCATATACGCACAGACAGAACCTTTTCCATTGGTTCCCGCCACATGAAGGATTTTTCTTCCTTCCTCCGGGTGTCCCAAACGTGCAAGAAATTCTCTGGTATGTTCCAGAGAATTCTTGCTTGTAAATTTCGGAATATCCTCGATATAGGATACTGCCTCTTGTTTATTCATTTGCCTCTCCTTGCACAGACGTCTTGTCTGCTTCTTCCGCCGCTTTCTTCGCCTGTTCCGCCGCCTCATACTGCTCCGGCGTCACAAGTTTTCCTTCATAGAATATCCATTCTGCAGATTCCCGGAAAATACGGTTGCTGGAGCCGACCTGACAAACCTTGATTCTGTCTCCGTTTTTCAGTTTCGTCTTTTCCAAATCAAGCCTTGTATTGTTCAAGAACTTCGCGCTTTGTTTCTCATCGTTGACATAGACTTTGCTGTTCTGCGTAAAGTTCTGCCCGTACAGGCTGTACGTATCCTGAAGCGTCGGAACGATATCTGTCACTATCGTATCCAGAACTCCCATATGCATATAGCCGGTATGCACCGGATTGTTACTCTCCCCTCCGTACACATACTGCTTTCCATATAAGATGTCGTACTGCAGTAACTCCAAATCTGCCAGATAGTTCTTCGTCTTTCTGCGGTTCTGGTGATAGTTAAATACGGTTCCGGAATGGATATCGAGACGGTCAAACACATCTGCCATAATCTGGTATGCGGCAAGATTCTTATCTTCTTTCTTCAATCCGATATTGTCCCAAATGACATAATTGGTATTATAGAGATATCTTCCCTTCAAGTCTTTCGCTTCCAGTCCCATCGTCGGAAGATGGTCTCCATAGAGAACGAGAACCGTCTCTTCCTCTCTCTCTTCCAGCATTCCAATCAAGTCGGCGATAAACTGGTCTGTCTCGTAGAGCTGGTTCACATAGTATTCCCATGCGTTTGTCCGCCCTTCATCTTCGATTCCCTGCACCCGAATACGAGGATTTTCCAACACCTTCTCTTCCGGGTAATCGCCATGTCCCTGCACCGTAATTCCGAACACGAAGTCCTGCTGTTCGGTGGAATCCATTGCATTCTTGATATGTTCCGTCAAAATGCCGTCTTTTGCCCAACCGTTTTCTGTCACCTGCAGGATGTTCATGAACTCCTTACTCGTATAACTGTCGAATCCGATATTGTTGAACACGTCCGCACGACTATAGAAGTTTCCACCGTTGTTATGAAGCGCATGCGCTCCGTAACCAAATTCTTTTAATGCGGTAGCTGCGCTCTCCGCCTGTGTCGTCTTCAGTACCGTCTTATACGGATACTCTCCCGGTCCGAAATAACGCATACTCATACCAGTCAGCACTTCAAATTCTGTGTTGGCGGTACCCGCTCCAACCGATGGCGCTTTGAAATACCCCGTCGAATAATTCTTCATCAGATTGTGGAAGGTAGGAATCGGGTCTTCCGATGTGGTGAAAAATTCCACCTCATCCGGGTCAAAGAACGATTCCAACTGGATGAACAGAATATTCGGCATATCCTTTCTGGATGTTGCCACTTCTTTCACGTTTCCGCTTTCCGCGATATTCTCCATCATCTCTTTCTCATAACCGCTTGGTTGCGAGATTCCGGTGTTGAATACGCTGGCAGAGAAACAATACGGGAATCCGTAATCTTCATATGCGAACGCGATATTTCCAAAATAGTTGGAGACCACCCTCTTCTCGATTGCGAAATCTGTCACCATTCCGGTGATTCCAAACAGAACCACCGTTGCAATCAGAAACGGAACCCTATGCATCTTCCCTGCATATTGTCCGCCCCTGCGCCACATGGACACCATCCACACGATGACCGCCACAATTCCGATTGCAAGCATAATTCCTTGAAAGCCGCTAAAATATTTGTCGAACAATGTCACCGCGTCCGTCAAAACTTTCAAATCCTGCGCGTTAAACGGGGTGACACGAACGAGCAGCATATAGCCGTTCGTGATACCGAGTCCCAGCCAGAATACGGTGAGGAGAATTCTTGTAAATACCCGCCGCCTTACAAGATACACAATCATAAACGTAATAAAAATCAAATAGGTGTTAAACAGGAAGGTCCATGGAGAACCTACCATATAATCCCAGGCTTTGAATATCGAATGTCTGGAAATCGATTCTATCAAAAAATTCAGAAAACCGGCATACAGTACATGAAGCAGGAGAGAGAACCGGTTCATGATTCCATAGACCGGTTTCATCTTCTGTGCAAAAGCACTGTTTCTACGCTTTTCTAGAATTGCGGTACGGCGCGCCTTTTTTGCTTTCCAGTATTCTTTGATATCCTCTTTCTTTATCTTTTTAAACTGAATCTGCTTCATGAACTAACCTCTTTCCAAGATGCAAGTATTACTTTCTCAATGTGGCAAGTCTTTCTTTTACCTGCTCCATCATCTGTGTATATTTCTCAAGTTTCGCTCTCTCTTCGTTAATCTTTGCTTCCGGAGCCTTGCTGATGAATTTCTCGTTGCTTAACATTCCATTGACGCGGGCAAGCTCTTTCACAAGGCGTGCCTCCTCTTTCTCGAGACGCTCAATTTCCTGTGCAAAATCAACCAGGTCTTCCAATGGCAGATAGCAGACTGCATCTGTTACAACAACAGATACCGCATCCTCCGCGATGCCGTCTTTTTTCTTCTGAACGATGATTTCACTCGCGCTCATGAGCGGCGCCGCAGACAATTTCAAACGTTCAAATCCTGTGCATAAGTCTTCTTTCTCGCTGACAACGAACACTTTTGCCTTGCGGGATGGCGCAACATTCATCTCGGCACGCACGTTACGAACGCCACGAATGACTTCTTTCATCCGCTCTACAATCTCTTCCTCTGCCTGGAAATTCCACTCTTCTTTGTATACCGGCCATGAAGACATCATCAGGGATTCCTCTTCCGGAACGAGCGCGCTGTAAATTTCCTCTGTTACGAACGGCATGTATGGGTGGAGAAGTTTTAACGCGTCTCCGAGTACAGTCTTCAATGTCCAGAGGGCTGCATTGGCAGATACCGGATTCTCGTCTGCATGGTAAGTGCGGTATTTTGTCATCTCGATATACCAGTCACAGAACTCATCCCAAATAAAGTCATATACTTTCTGTACTGCGATACCAAGTTCGAACTTATCCATATTCTCTGTGACATCTTTTGTCAATGTATTCACTTTGGAAAGAATCCATTTGTCTTCCGATGTGAGTTCTTCTGCCTTCGGCTCTGTGATTTCTTTTCCTTCCATATTCATCATGATGAAACGGGAAGCATTCCATACTTTGTTCGCAAAGTTTCTGTTCGCCTCCACACGTTCCTCATAGAAACGCATGTCATTTCCAGGCGCATTTCCTGTTACGATTGTAAGACGAAGCGCATCCGCGCCGTATTTCTCGATAACTTCCAGCGGGTCGATACCGTTTCCAAGAGATTTACTCATTTTACGTCCCTGAGAGTCACGAATCAATCCATGAATAAATACGGTATGGAACGGTGATTTTCCTGTATGCGCATATCCGGAGAATACCATACGGATAACCCAGAAGAAAATGATATCATATCCTGTTACGAGTACATCTGTCGGATAGAAGTAATCCAGGTCTTCCGTCTTATCCGGCCATCCGAGTGTTGAGAACGGCCATAAAGCGGAACTGAACCATGTATCCAGCGTATCCTCATCCTGTGTAAAGTGTGTGCATCCGCAGTGTGGACATTTCTCCGGCATCTCTCTTGCAACAACGAATTCTCCGCATTCGTCACAGTAGTATGCCGGGATTCTGTGTCCCCACCAAATCTGACGGGAAATACACCAGTCGCGGATATTTTCTAACCAGTGTAAATAAATCTTATTAAAACGTTCCGGAACGAAACGTAATTCTCCTGTTTCCAGCGCTTTAATCGCCGGTTTTGCAAGTTCTTCCATTCTTACGAACCACTGCTGTTTGATAAGCGGCTCTACTGTCGTATGACATCTGTCGTGCGTACCTACGCTGTGCGTATGGTCTACGACTTTTACAAGGTATCCTTCCTTTTCCAAATCCTCTACGATAGCTTTTCTCGCTTCATAACGCTCCATACCTGCGTATTTTCCGCCCAATTCATTGATTGTAGCGTCATCATTCATGATGTTAATCTCCGGAAGGTTGTGTCTCTTTCCTACCTCGAAGTCGTTCGGGTCGTGAGCCGGTGTAATCTTCACCGCACCTGTTCCGAACTCTTTGTCTACATAGTAATCTGCTACAATCGGAATCTCTTTATTCACAAGCGGAAGAAGGGCTTTCTTTCCAACGATATCTTTGTATCGCTCGTCATCCGGATGTACCGCAATCGCAGTATCTCCAAGCATCGTCTCCGGACGTGTTGTCGCAATCTCGAGGAATCTGTCTGTTCCTACGATTGGATACTTGATGTGCCAGAAATGTCCTGCCTGCTCTTCATGTTCTACTTCCGCATCGGAAAGGGATGTCTTACATACCGGACACCAGTTAATAATACGGGAGCCTTTGTAAATATATCCTTCTTCGTATAATTTGATGAATACTTCTTCTACCGCCTTGGAGCATCCTTCATCCATCGTGAAACGTTCTCTGTCCCAGTCACAGGATACGCCAAGTTTCTTAAGCTGTCCTTCGATGGTTCCTGCGTATTCCTCTTTCCACTGCCATGTGCGTGCAAGGAATCCTTCTCTTCCTAATTCCTTCTTATCAATTCCTTCTGCCTTTAACTGTTCTGTAACCTTTACCTCTGTGGAAATTGCCGCATGGTCTGTTCCCGGAATCCAGAGGGCGTTATACCCTTGCATTCTCTTATAACGAATCAGGATATCCTGTAATGTGTTGTCGAATGCATGTCCCATGTGAAGCTTACCTGTAATATTCGGCGGCGGCATTACTGTCGTAAATGGCTTTCTGCTTCTGTCTACTTCTGCGTGAAAATACTTGTTCTCACACCACTTCTCATAAAGTTTCGGCTCAATCTCTCTCGGATTGTATGTCTTCTCTAAGTGTTTACTCATGATTTCCTCCTCAAATCTCCTCTTATCTTTCTGTGTGCGCCAAAGGATATTTCTATTCTTAAACAAGATTGCGCAAATGCGCAATCTTCGCGCGCGAGCGGTGTCTAAAAGACTAATTTCATTGCCGCGAGCTGCGCATTTCCACACGAAGTGTGTTTTTTATTCCATAGGATTCCTTGAAATCCTGTAGAATAAAAAACGCCCCTTACATAGAAAATGTAAAGGGCGAATCATCGCGGTACCACCTTCGTTATATGCGCACAGATGCCTGCATATATCTCTTCAGTTCGTTAACGGGAACTACGCGTGATACCCTACTGGTGCATAAATCTGCCCTTGTTCAGATACCCGGCTCCAAAGCTACCTTCTATATCTTCTTCTTGAAACCGTCTCTCAGCCTATGAACGGTTCTCTCTTGCAAGGAATAATATATACTCTTCTCTCTCAATGCCTTTTCATCATTCTTACATGAACTAAAAATTATCTTATCTCCTGTATTCTTATTTGTCAAGGTTTTCATAAATTCTTCATAGATTCTTAAGTTTCCTACTATTCATTGAATCGGATTCTGTCTATCATGCTCTGTTTTCTCAAGGAACGTCCGACCAGAAATACCAATACAACCTGTACAATCAACACGATTCCAATCATCGCCGCAGCTGCTTCCACCGGGTAGTGGAAATATTGGATGTTGAACATCTTGTCTGCTTTCGCATAAAGGAATGTCCCATATCCCGCTAAGGAACCGAACACAATGGATAAGATAAGAGTCCCCGCCGTATAGAACAACCCTTCCATCTGCAGCATTTTCATCAACTGCTTTTCTGAAAGTCCAATTGCCTGCATCATACCGATTTCCTTCATCCGCACATAAATGCTGTTGATAATCGTATTGATGAGATTCATGATACAGATGATTCCGAGAACACCAAGGAATCCATAGCAGGATAAGTACATCAGTCCCATCACGCTCTGCCACATCTCGTATTCCTCGTTCCATGTTTTCAGGCTAAGCCGCTCGTCTTGTTCTATCAATTCCTGAAGCGTCTGTTCCAATGCTTCATCATACGGTTTGTCCGCATAGAGAATCAATCCGTCATTCGCATTATATCGACTCAGTTCTTTCATCGCTTCTCGTGAAATCATCCACGCTCCGTATTCCCTCAGGCGGACCGGAGCATCCACAACCGCCATGACTTCCACTTCTTTCTCAATTGTCTCGTTTCCTGTCTCAATTCGGAATCGATACGTACTTCCTGCTTTCAGTTCCGGATTCCAGTGCTGTATGCTGTCACATACGAGAACCTTCTCTCCGCTTTTCCAGCCTTCCTCATCAAATTTTCCTTCGACGATATGTTTCTTCAGTTCTTCTGCACTTTGTTCCGGAAGCGCTTCCAGACTTCCTATTTCTGTGCCTTCTCCCAACTCTTCACAGGAAAATTTCAATCGTTCTGCATATTCTGCCCGTTCTATCCCCGGTAATTCTTCAACCTGCTGTTTGAACGCTTCCGTAAGCGGGTTATTCTGCTGGATTGCGCTCCATTCCAATTCGGGATGTTCTTTATTCCCGCTTTCTGATTCTACCTGAATCTGATATTCGCCTTCCACCGCTGCACTGGATATTTCCTTCGGGTCGGCACACGCCAGGATAGTTCCTACAGCAAGAAACAGGATTCCTGTCATGGACATCGAAAGAATCGTAATCACCGTCCGCTTCTTATTCCTTGCCAGATTGCTCTTCGTCAATCGGAACAGGTTCAAGGAGTCGTATCCTTTCCTTGTTTTCTTTTTGCTTTCTTCGTCCTGGAAACGCATAGCCTCCACAGGCGTGATTTTCGCTGCCATCTTCATCGGTTTCCGAAGGGAAAGCCATACGGTGAATAAGGCAATCACAATCACCGCCGCATAAAGCCATGCCGGATGAAGGCTTAATCGTCCTTCTTTCATAATCTGGCTGGCGGCTTCCATCTCTCTTGCATTGTATTCCTCAGCCACATCGATTAACGCATACATGGCGCCTTTGATGAGCGGAGTCCCGATGAGAAGACCGATTGGAATCGCAATACATGCGGTCAGCATCCCTTCCCGAAGTACGATTTTCCGAACCTGCGCCTTGGTCGCACCGATGGCGCGTAATCTTCCGTAATCCCGGACTCTCTGCGGCATGGATACATAGTAAATACTGTAAATCGTAATCACGCCCGCAAAAATGATAACGAGAAGAATCAGTCCTACACCTGAAATCAAAGCAGGGTCCACATAGTTTGCCGTAATATATTCCTTATTGTCTCCATAATCTTCTTCTCCCAATCCGAAAGAGGATGCCAACGATTTCATCCTGTCTTCTATCTCTTCACTCGTCTCCCACTGCCCTGTTTTCAGATGCAGATACGTATAATAACGGATTTCATCTTCAGAAAATGTCTTCCGGGCAAATGCTTCCGACACATAAGCTCCGTAGATTCCTTTTTCTTTCTGCTCCTTCGTATCTTCCGTCATACCGCAGATAATAAAGTCGCCCTCCTGTCTGTAATCCAATTCTTCCCCACGAAGAACCTGATAAGGAATGCGAATCGTATCTCCGACTTCTGCCTGAATCCCAATCGCTTCCAGAAGACCGTCAGACACTACGATTTCCGATTCATTCTCCGGATAATGTCCTTCACTCAATTCCATACGATTTAACTGCGCGCACGCGTCGTCCATCGCTGTCATGCCAATACTTGCCTTGTCCGACGGAATTTCTCCGATATCGCACCGAAGTCCGACTGTTTCCACATCTTTTCGCAGCGCCACCTGCTCTGCGATTTCCTCGTCCACATTTCGAAGTACCATATGCCACGTCGGATACATCTCGTTGATGGCTGCGAATTCCAGTTTCACCATCGCCTGTGCCGCCCCGGGAATCAGAAATAACAGGAGCGTCGTAAGACAGATGGCGATTCCTACGAGAAAGTTTCTTCCCCGGTTATACTTGAAGTTTGCAACTGCCGCTTTCGATACCATTTTCATGACTGGCTCACCACCTTACCATCTTCAATCACAATCATCCGGTCTGCCATCTGCGCCACCGTCTCATCGTGGGTAATCATCACAAGAGATTGTCCATACTCTGTCACGCAGGAGCGAAGAAGCGATAAAACCTCCAACTCTGTCCTGGAATCCAGGTTTCCTGTCGGCTCATCCGCACAGATGATTGCCGGACGGGTCACAAGCGCCCTCGCAATCGCCACACGCTGCTTCTGTCCTCCGGATAACGTGGACGGCATGGCATGCAGTTTTCCATCGATTCCGATGTTTTTCACGATACGCATCACATACTTTTTATCGACAGCTTTATTGTCCAGTCCCAGAGGCAACACGATATTTTCCCACACATTCATGGATGGAATCAGGTTAAAATCCTGGAAAATAAATCCGATTTTTCTCCTTCGGAACATGGCAAGTTTTTCATCTTTCAACTGGAAAATGTCTGCCCCATCTATAATGACTTTCCCTGAGTCCGGTCGGTCCAGTCCTCCAAGCAGATGTAAAAGAGTGCTTTTTCCGGAACCGGATTTTCCTACAATCGCTGTGAATTTCCCGCGTTCAATCGTAAGGCTCGTGTGGTCAACCGCACGCACAAGATTCTCGCCCTTTCCATAGTATTTTACCAAATCTTTTATTTCTACAATCGTACTCATAATTCTCTTCTCCTTTCCTTTTGCACTCATTATATCCCGATAACCTTACAAAACCCTTACAAACTGCATAACAGATTTGTAAGGGTCCTTCTATGCAAGGGGTAAGGTCATGCGAAACGTGCTTCCCTCTCCCGGAGAAGATTTGACACTCACCGTTCCTCCTTGATTCTCAATAATTTTTCTTGTCAAATACAGACCGACGCCTGCTCCTTCCTGATTCTGCACTTCTCTCGCTGTCCCACGATAGAATCTTCCGAAAATCTTATGATACTCTTCCGCTTTTATCCCGATTCCTTCATCCTGCACTTCAATCAATCCATATGTGTGCATTTTCTGAAGCCGAATCGTAATCTTCGTTCCCGGCTCAGAATATTTCACCCCGTTATCCAGAACATTGACAAACGCTTCCCGCGTCCATTTCGAATCATACCGGCACATCATGTCTTCCTGCACGTCCATCTGAATCTCTATCTTCTTATGAAGCGCCTTCATAATCATCTCTTCTACCGCACATACCATCGTTTCCTTGACAGCATTCGCTTCCGGCTTCAGACGAATCATGTGATTCTCCAGTTTCGACAACTGCATCAACTCTTCGGTAAGCTGCGTCAGTCTTTCCACCGATTCCCCGCTTCTTTGAAAATAATCTTTTAATTCTGCTTCACCTACTCCACCATCTTCACACAATTCCCACATCATGTTCAGGCTGGCAAGCGGCGTCTTCAGTTGATGGGAAATATTCGTAATCAAGGCTTTCGTATTCTCTTCTTCGATTTTCGCCGATTCTTTCAAATCCTGAATATACGCTGCCTGCTCCTTGACCCGTTCTTCCAGGACATACTCTTCTTCCTTCTGCCCCTTCTTTTCGGCCAGAAAATAAGAACTCCAGATGGCTGCAAGTCCCGCGATTGCCACGACTCCCGTCTGCATGAAAAGACTCTTCCCCTGAGCGGTCTGGTAGAAAGAATAGGCGTATCGTCTCTCAAACTCCTCCGCTTTCTCTTCGCTGACCGATGTTTCCTCGGTTCCCTTTAGCAATTTGACTCCTTCCGCCTCAAGCTCCGGATGCTTCCCGGAAAGCTCTATCATCCACAGAAGCTGCTTCTCATGCTCGCTTCTTGCAATCCCTAAAAACCCGGCAACACATACCGCCAGAAAAAGAAACGACAGGATATAGTACAGCGTTATTTTCTTTTTACGGTTTCCGTCCATAAATATCCGATTCCTCTCACATTCGAAATTGCTTCCGTTTCCAGTTTGTTCTTCAGACGGCTGATATTCACCGTTACGGTGTTGTCGTCCACAAACTGTCCGTCTCTATCCCATACATGCTCCAATATCTGCCCTTTCGATACAATATGCCCTGCATGCTCTAACAGAAGGAGTAATATCTGAAACTCCTTTTTGCTAAGCGTGATATTCTCGCCGCGTTTCGTCACTTTCATGTTCCCCGGCTCTATCACAAATTCTCCGGATGTATAGACCGCTTCCTCCGGTTCCTGATACCGCCGCATGAACGCATTCACTTTGGAAATCAAAATCAAGAGACTGAACGGCTTTGTAATATAGTCGTCCGCACCTCCGTCATATCCGCTGATGATGTCCATTTCCTGGTCCATCGCCGTCAGATAAATCAGATAGGCTCCGCTCTCCTCCCGGAATCTTGAGGCAAACTCCATGCCGTTTCCATCGGGAAGCATCACATCGCTGATGACCATCGCAATCTCCTCTGCCTTCGTCCATCCTTCCGCCTCCGCAATCGTAAATGCCCGCAGCACGCGGTATCCTTCTTTTTCCAGCCTTCTTGATATCAATGTATTTAAGTTCTTATCGTCTTCCAATAACAGAATCGTCTTCATCCCCATATCCCGTCTCTTTCTTTCTGCTGTCAAAATAGAGGAATCGTTCTACCGCATCCAGGATATCCGCAAACTCTTCTCTGTCGGCAAGTTCGATATATCTGCTTAGAATTTCCTGCTCTTCCTGCTTATATCTTCCGTAGAAAATGTCATATAGATTATGTCCCCGCATATGAATTTTAATCTCTTCCATATGGTTTCTCACATCTTCCACCGTCTCCAGATTATGCCCTATCGCTTCTTTCAGTTTCAGCCCGCTTTTTATCTTATGAAGATACTCATTCCATTTCTCTAAGAAGATTTGATAAAACTGCTCCTCTGATTTTACAATTCCCAATTTTACCATAATCTTCGGGTTGAGGAAATAATTTTCAAAGGAATAGTATTTTAAGATGAGTACGTTCTTCTCCGTCACACGCGGGAGCCGGTCGATATCCTCCAGATTCCTTTCCTCATAATATTTACAGAGCTGATGCTTCAATTCCTCCCGGTCTTTTCCATCGCCGTCACGAATCATCAGGAAATTATCCCGCAAATAAATCTGATTCATATATTTCAGATTGGCATATGCCTTGATATTCGTACAGCTATTGGTCGTGATAATCGCCACGCGGACAAGATTTCCTTCCTTATCATAGATTTCTGAATAGTATTTCTTGAGAAGAAGAGGAAGCCTTGTCTTATCCTGCTTTCCTTCTACGATAAATACGAAATTCACGTTCATCAGGTCGCTTGCCGAATATCCAAGGTCATCCAGAAGGGCGCTGATGTCCGTCTTCGGATACACGATGGAATATCCGTCTTCCCCCTGGTCCATCTGCCGAATCTGTCTGCTGTTAAAATTGGACAGTAAATTCGGTGAATGGGTAGAGAAAATCACCTGTCCGAACTTTGACAGCCGATATAAAATATCACCGGACACCTTCTGTAACTTCGGATGGAGAAAAATCTCCGGGTCTTCCACAAGTATCAAATCCGCATTCCATTCCCGTTCCTCTTCACAAGTTTCCAAAAGAGATAGCATATAGATGCTTCGCATTCCCTTTCCGAGACAATCAATGGACTTATAACGATTCTGTCTCTCGTCATAAACTTCCGCCGTAACGGACAGCATCTGTTCAATGTCCCGATTCATAGAATAATAAATCTGTTCCTTCCCGCCATTCTTACGGAAGTTGGCATTGACCTTCCCGGAAAACGCATCCAGATTCAACTGATACAACTTATAATCCAGCAGCTTCGCCGTCTCAAACGCATTCAATTCCTCCGTCGATTTCTGATAAAGTAATCCGATACAGGAAAAACAATGGTTACATCTCTTCGCTCGGTCAAACATACAACATCCGGAACGCATCTGCTTCAGAAGCTCATCCTCCTGAAGCATCAGAATATCTTCCTGCAGATGTCTTAGGCTTCTCCCCGCATCCATATAGTATACTTTCGGAAATAGCTCCGGAATATGGCTGTTATGCTTCTGATATCCGTCTCCATACCGAATCTTCCCTTCTTTATTCGCCACAAATTCAAAGGAAAGCAGTCCATTCTGATAAGCCGGAAGTTTCTTACAGAAATCCTGATACCACGCTTCATATCTGCGGTATTGGCTGATTTTCCCATTTCGGTGAAGACGCTTCAAATCTTCCTCTTCTATCCTCAAAGAAACAAAAATCTCAACATTGGAATCATCCTCCTGAAAGTCTTCCTCCTGAACCGTATAATCCCCGAATACCGCCCGGATTGCATCCAGTACCGCCGTTTTCCCCGTATTGTTCTTGCCGACCAGAATCAAAGCATTCTCAATTCCCTCTATATGCACTTCCCGGATAGATTTAAAATTGCGAATCCTCAAGTCTACAATCTGCATAAAGCCATCTCCTATTCTAATCGCTCCGATTTCCAATAACGCTGCATTTTCTGCTCTGCATCTTCCGCTGTTAAACTAAATTTTTCCCTTAACGTTTTCATCGTCTCCTCATAAGATTTTCCGATTTCCTGAAACGCCTCTATAAATCCTCTCTCTACTCCACGTGCCAATCCAATATCAATTCCTTCCTGTCTCAAATCTTCTAAAGCTTTACACATATCCATCTCTCCATCCTCCTCGCTTCTGATGTCTTTCCAATGAGAATCCGCACCTAACATCATTTTTGCCACTCGGTACGTTTCTTCATCGACCTTTGAAAAATAATTCCGATTCTGCTCTATATAGTTTTTTAATGCACTTAAATCTTTCCTATATTTTAGCATTCCGAATACCATCTGTAAACTCTCTTCCAATTGACTCAAATCTTCGATTTCAGCCGGATTAATCAGATTTAATCGATAATTCGGCACATAGTCTTTTAGTATCTGGTATTCTTCCCTATCAAGACCTAAAAGACCATGCAAATCCCGTTTTCCGTCCCATTCTTCTTCTCCATAATAAAAAACAATAGTAATCACCGGGCAGAGTCTATCTTCCTTTTTCAGTCCCGACAAAAACTCAGCAGAAGTTTTAAGATTTTTTTCTTCTCTGTGTACTTTCTGTAATACCCGGATTTGTTCAGCATATGAAACTGCATCATATAACATTACTCTTACCGGCATACCGTAATGTATCTCATCCTGATTCTCGCATGCCAGAATGACAATCCTTGTTCCATCATCCGAAGTCATCATGATATCTCGATACCGCTCTATCGCAGTCTCTTTCCCGTCTCCAGTTTTTAAGATTACTCCTTGCATACCGTCTTCTCTTTTTAAATGTTCCTTTTTGAAAATCTGTTTTCCAGAAAACAGACATCCATTTACCAGACTTGCCATTCGCCCTTCATCCGAAAGCCACTGCCTGATAATCGTGTTGTTTTTTCCCATAGGCTCTTCCTTTCACTCTTCACACAAATTAAATATAACAAGTTACAAATTTCTTCAAACATTGATAATCCGGACGAATTGTCCGTATGAACGGAGCTTGATACTCCCATGAAAACAGATATAAGAATGTTTGAAATGCACCCGAAGAATTGCTTCCTCGAGTGCATCTACCTTAACACAATTTCTCTTCTTTTACAAGCTGATTTTTATTTCGTTTTCTTATTTATGGCCTTAATCCCATGCCGCCTTCCAAGGTAAGAGTTTCCCCGCTTAAATATTTGAAATCCGGAGACGCAAGTCCAACGCATGCCCTTCCAATCTCCGTCTCCACATTGCCGTAATGTCCCATCGGCGGCATCTTCACATTCGCTTCAAATGCCTCCGGATATGCTTTCTGGAAGTTCTCAAGCTGTGCTGTCCATGCAAGCGGGCAGATGACATTGACATTGATTCCGTCTTTTCCCCACTCGTTTGCAGCCACTCTGGAGAGTCCGCGGATTCCCTCCTTTGCAGCCGCATAAGAGGATTGTCCGAAGTTTCCGAAAAGTCCCGCTCCCGAAGCGAAGTTGATAACCGTTCCCTTCGTCTCCTTCAAATACGGGTAACACGCTTTCATATAATAATAGACTGCGTAAAGTCCGGAATAAATCGCCAAATCAAACTGTTCCGTCGTATGTTCTGCGAGCGGTACTCCGGATGCAGATGCTTGTGCATTATTTATCAAAACATCAATCCTTCCGAACGTTTCTATCGCCTGTTTCACCACATTCTGAACGGCTGTCTCATTATCTCCTCCGGCGCTTACATCTGCCTGAACCGGAAGCACTTGGATTCCGTAAAGGCGTTCTAACTCTTCCTTCGCATCCTCCAGTTTCTTGAGATTTCTTCCCGTAATCACTAAATTAGCGCCTTCCTTGGCATATGCCGTTGCAATCCCGTACCCGATAGAACCGCAATTCCCGTCTGATAATACGGCTCTTCCTGCTCCTGTGATAATCGCTGTTTTTCCTGTTAAATGTCCCATACTGTAACACCCTCCTTGTTATTTTAATAACAATATCAGTAATCGTTACTATTTTATGTTTTCAGAATATCACTCAGAACACAAACTGTCAATCTTTTTCCTCGGAAAATCTAGAGATTCTATCGAGGCATATCATGTCTTTATACAATCTTTATACAAGTCCCCTTTTCTTAACACGTTTTTTATTGTCAAACTCATATTAAAATCATATGATTACTATGCTATAATGAAAATATAAAAATTATATAAATATGAAAAAGAAGAGGATATATTATGTCAACTGTAGATAAGACTGTAGATAGGATTTATAATTATTTTCTTCATCTGTCACCGATGAAGATTCTTTTATTTGGCTACTGCACAATTATTGCTTTGGGAACACTGCTTTTAAGTCTTCCAATCGCTGTAAGAACTCCGGGCAGCGAGAATTTACTTACAAGCTTTTTTACTGCAACGTCGGCAACCTGTGTCACCGGGCTGATTCAGTTTGACACGTATACACACTGGTCATTCTTCGGGCAGGCTGTCATTCTCTGTCTGATACAGATTGGTGGTATGGGATTCATGACTTTATGTATCTCCATTATGACAATTACAAAACGTAAAATCGGACTTGTGTCCCGTTCCCTGATGCAGAATTCTATTTCCGCTCCGCAGATTGGCGGCATCGTAAAGATGACAAAATTTATCCTTCTCGGTACGATTGTCGTGGAGACTACGGGCGCGGTTCTGCTTGCCTTTCAGTTTTGTCCACAATATGGATGGAAGCAGGGACTTTGGTTCTCCGTATTTCATAGCATTTCCGCTTTCTGTAATGCGGGCTTTGATTTGATGGGTTCACAGGCTCCATTTTCCTCCCTGACTGCAGAGGTCGGCAACTGGTACATCAACATCATTATCATGCTCCTCATTGTCATCGGAGGACTCGGATTCTTCGTATGGCATGATATGCTTACGACAAAATTCCGCTTTCACAATATGCGTCTCCACACGAAATTAGTATTGTTTTTTACGGTTTCCTTGATTTTCGGCGGCGCCTTGCTGTTATTCCTCTGTGAAAACGGGACTGCTTCTTATGAAAACCTGAATTATTCCGAACGGATTGCGGCATCTCTGTTTCAGTCGGTGAGCGCAAGAACCGCAGGCTTCAATACGGTAGACCTTGCGGCATTGACAGAAAGCGGACGATTTATTATATTGGTACTTATGATGATTGGAGGTTCTCCCGGCTCTACTGCCGGTGGTATCAAGACCACAACCTTCGCCGTACTTTTGTTATCGGTCATCACAACATTTAAAAACAGAAAATCAACGGAAGTATTTGGAAGAAGACTGGAAGACCATGTTTCAAGAAAAGTATTGTGTATCTTCACATTATACCTTTCTCTGTCCCTGACAGTTGGCGCTATCATTTCGCGTGTGGAAAATGCCGATTTCCTGAATTCACTCTTTGAATCGGTATCCGCCATTGCAACGGTAGGTCTTTCTGCCGGCATGACGCCGAACCTCTCCCCTCTCTCTCATATGCTTCTCGCATTTCTGATGATATTCGGAAGAGTCGGTTCCCTTACAATGCTTCTCGCATTTGCAACCGGAAAAAAACATGTGCCATCTGCATTGCCAGCAGAAAAAATTCAGATTGGATAAAGGAAAAGGAGAATTTCAAATGAAAAATATATTAGTAATCGGACTTGGTCGTTTTGGAAGACATATGGCAAGAAAATTTATCGAGGAGCACAATATCGTTCTTGCGGTAGAAAAAAATGAAGAAAGAGCAGACAATGCGGTGGATATTTTGAGCGATATCCAGATTGGAGATGCGACGAACGAATCTTTCATCCGCTCTCTCGGCGTCAATAACTTTGACCTCTGCGTTGTCGCAATCGGGGACAATTTCCAGAGTTCTCTCGAGATTACCGTACTTCTCAAAGACTACGGTGCAAAATTCGTACTTGCCCGCGCAAGCAGAGACGTACACAGAAAGCTTCTCTTAAGAAACGGCGCAGACCACGTTGTCTACGCGGAACGTGAGATGGCAGAACGTCTTGCCATCAAATACGGAAGCAAAAATATTTTTGAATATCTGAACCTGACACCGGAAATTGCAATCTGCGAAATCAAGATGCCAAGCGGATGGGTTGGAAAAAGCATCGTGGAAAAATCTGTCCGTAACCGATATAATGTCAGCATTCTTGCTACAAAAAAAGAGGGAAAGATTTATCCTCTCCCTCATCCGGAACACGTCTTTACAAAAGACGAGACTTTGATTATTATGGGTGAAACCGAAGTCGTAAATTCCTTTATTTATTAGGAACACGAAGCATTCGGTATCCGACGCCGATATGAGTCTGAATATACTTAGGCTGCGACGGGTTTTCTTCAATCTTCTTGCGTAAGGTTGCCATGAAAACCCGAAGCGAAGCCACATCACTATCCCATGCACTTCCCCATATTTCTCTTGTAATATATGTATGCGTCAAAACTTTCCCAACATTTTTCGCCAGAAGCTTCAACAATTTATACTCTGTAGATGTGACGTGCAATTCTTCTTCTTTCAAATATACACATCCGGAAGCATAATCGATTCTTAAATCCCCATTGATAAACTCCTGCTGTTCCTGACTAATCTGGTTGTTAATATACTGAAGCCTTCGAAGCGTCACCCGAAGTCTCGCCAGAAGCTCTTCCACAGAAAATGGCTTCGTCAGATAATCGTCCGCCCCCGCATCCAAAGCTTCAATCTTATCCCTGTCTTCACTTCGTGCGCTCACCACAATAATTGGCATATTGGACCAGGAACGAATCTTCTGAATGATTTCCACGCCGTCCATATCCGGAAGCCCTAAGTCAAGAAGGATAATGTCCGGCTTCTGGGAAACTGTTTCTAAGAGAGCCTGCGCGCCATTCGGCGCAGTATGAAACCGGTATCCTTGTGTCTCCAATGTTGTCGTTATCAGGTTGCTGATTGCTGTATCATCCTCTACTACTAGTATCAATGGTTTATTCATGCTATATATCCTCCTATGCCGCAGCATATTTTTCAAAATCTAAATTCCCTGCTATCTATTATATACCGAATTTCCCGTATTACAATAGACGATATGTATTTCCTTTTCCTCCCCCTTATGATATGATGCTAGTTGGAAGGAGTGATAGAGTATGAATACGAATAAAACAACAAACCCTATTATTTCCGGGGTCATTTGGAAACAACTTTTAATTTTTTTCTTTCCTATCGTGGTAGGAACCTTTTTTCAACAGCTTTATAACACTGTAGATGCTATCATTGTTGGCCGTTTCGTCGGAAAACAAGCTCTTGCAAGCGTTGGTGGCTCTGCAGCCGTTTTATCTAATCTTGTGATTGGATTTTTTACCGGGCTTTCTGCCGGGGCAACCGTTGTCATCTCCCAGTTCTGCGGAGCCGGGGATAAGAAGAATCTGCAGGACGGATTACATACCGCCTACGCTTCCGCACTCATCTTTGGCGTCATCATCTCCATTGCCGGATTCTTTTCCGCTTCCTGGGTACTGGAAGCGATGCAGACGCCACAGGAAGTTCTCGCAGACTCTGTTCTGTATTTGAAAATCTATTTCTGCGGGCTTATTTTTACATTTATTTATAACATGGGGTCCAGTATCATGCGCGCCATCGGCGACTCAAGACGGCCATTGATTTACCTGATTATCTGCTGCTTTGTCAACATCATTCTAGACCTCTTGTTTGTCGTCGTGTTCCATATGGGAATCGCCGGCGCAGCGCTTGCAACCTTGATTTCTCAGGCAATCAGCGCCGTACTTGTCACAAAATCCTTGATGAGTTCTTACCGGACTTTGGAGCTTCATCTGCGGGAAATCCGTCTGCACAACGAATTATTCAAGGCAGAATTTAAAATCGGACTTCCTAGCGGTATCCAGTCTTGTCTGTATGCGATTACAAATATCATCATCCAGACTTCCATCAACGGATTCGGTACGGACGTTGCCGCCGCATGGGCTGCCTACGGCAAACTGGACGCTATCTTCTGGACTGTTTGCGGTGCATTCGGAATTGCAGTTACAACCTTCGCCGGACAGAATTTTGGCGCAAAGCAATACAATCGTGTGAAGAAGAGTACAAGCATCTGTCTTCTCATGGCGCTTGGAACTTCCTTTGTACTTGTAACATTCCTGTTCCTTGCCTGTGAACCGCTCTACCATATTTTCACAACAGACCGGAATGTCGTAGATATCGGGGTCTGGATGCTTCGCCTCATCGCGCCAAGTTACATACTCTTCGTGTTTATCGAAATCCTGTCCGGCACGTTACGAGGAATCGGAGACGTTATCATTCCGACTCTCATCACACTAGGCGGCGTATGCTTCATTCGTGTGCCGATGGCTCTCATCCTCACACCAATGACAGGGGAAGTTTCTACGTTAATCTACAGTTACCCTGTATCATGGGGTGTTACCGTACTGCTCCTCGTCCCATATTTCTTCTATATGAAGAAGAAAAAACTAACGGAAGTTTCTACGGAATAAAAACTTTCATCCGTTTACATTTAAGATATCTTCACTTTTTTGAGTTATTCAAAAAAACTCAAAAATATTTTAAGAAACTGAAAAAACATTTCAAGAAACTAAAAAAACATTTTAAGAAACTAAAAAAAGAACTTAAATTTTAACATTCAAATTTAAGTTCTTTTTTATTTTCTTTTTAAAACCTTTGTCTTTCAAATCCTCGCAGCCAATCCGCTTTCCGATAATAGATGAAGAATGCAATCGAACTCAGTCCCCATGTAATCGGATATACCCAGTAGACAACTTCGATTCCCGGTATGATATGTCCTGCAATCGTAATAATCATCACGCGGATGACACACCAGAATGCAAGCATGACGAACATCGGTACCATTGATTTTCCCGCGCCTCGAAGCACTGCCGATATGGCGTGCGAGTATGCAAGGAGGCAAAAGAAGAACGCTTCTACCCTGGCTCTGTCCGTCCCATACATTATCACTTCCGGAGTCCGGTCAAATGCTGCCGTAAGCGCCGGAGCGAAGATATAGATAACAACGCCGATTGCCTCCGCAAGAATCACCGAGCTTAAAATACCAAACCGCGCGCCCTTTTTCACCCTGTCATATTCCTTTGCTCCTAGATTCTGACCGACAAACGTTGTAATCGCCATGGTAAAACTTGTGATTGGAAGGAACGCAAATCCTTCAATCTTGGAATATGCGCCGCATCCCGCCATCGCCATCTCCCCGAAGGAATTGATGCTGGATTGTACGACGACGTTTGCGATGGCAATGATAGAGTTCTGTACACCGGACGGAAGTCCGATTTTAATAATCTGCCCGAGCATTTCTTTATCAAACCGAACCTTCCTGCACACAAGACGATACTCATCCTTCGTCCGCAGCAACTGTATCATACAGAGCCCCGCGCTCACAAACTGGGAAATCGCCGTTGCCAGAGCCGCAGAACCAACTCCCATATGGAATACAGTAATAAATACAATGTCCAGAACAATATTGATGACAGACGAAATCACCAGGTAATAGAGCGGATGCTTGCTATCGCCCACCGATTGCAGGATTCCGACAAATACATTGTACATGACAAATCCTGTGGAACCCAGAAAATAAAT
Organism: uncultured Lachnospiraceae bacterium; assembly: GCA_905197485.1. Lineage (GTDB taxonomy): Bacteria > Bacillota > Clostridia > Lachnospirales > Lachnospiraceae > Faecalimonas. Next base: position 34,314 of record CAJJYZ010000003.1, read on the forward strand.
CCGGAAATACGATACCGATTCCGGCAATACGTTCGCCGGAGTATCCATCCACACAAGAATCTGAGGCGCCAACGTTGCTCCGACAATCGTCAGCACAACACTGGCTACCAAACCGAACGCCACAGTTGTATGCACCGCCCGCTCCACCTTCTCCTTATTCCGCGCCCCATAGTATCTGGCAATGACAACGCCGGCTCCCATGGAGATTCCGTTAAAAAAGCCAATCATAAGAAAAATCAGATTGGATGATGAGCTGACCGCCGCCAGCGCATTACTCCCAAGAAAATTCCCGACTATCAAAGAGTCCGCCGTATTATAAAGCTGTTGGAATAAGTTGCCTAGAAAGATAGGCAATGCAAAATATGTAATTTTTCTCCAGATGGAGCCTTCCGTCATCAGCGTTTTTGTTGACGCTTTCTCCATTCTCATTCCCCCATTCTCACAAATTTCCCAAACTTTTTCCCCAAATGTGACATAGTCACAGAGAAAACGGGTAATACCAACTATAATAGAAACAAATAAAAAACAAATACAAAGGAGTGTTTATATGGCAGCATTAAATTTAACAATAGACAATTTTGACGAAGAAGTTTTAAATTCCGACAAACCGGTTCTCATCGACTTCTGGGCTCCATGGTGCGGACCTTGCCAGATGGTGCTTCCGATTATCGCAGAACTCGCAGACGAAGTTACCGATGCAAAAATCTGTAAAGTCAATGTGGATGAGAACATCGAACTTGCTCAGAAATTCCGCGTTATGAGCATCCCGACTCTTCTCGTTGTGAAAAACGGAGATGTTGTAAAACGCGAAGTCGGAGCAAAATCCAAAGAAGAAATTCTTGCAATGTTAAAATAACAGCTAAACCAAAGCTTTTAATTTTTTTTTGTCAAGGATTCTGATGCATCCGCGGGATACTTCTACGATTCCTTCTTTGACAAAATATTTCAGCATGCGGGACACAACTTCCCTGGCGCTTCCCATATATTTTGCAATCTGCTCATGGGTAAGCGTCAGGCTGTCTGTCCCGTTTTTTGCCGATTCGTCCAGAAGAAAAATGGCAAGTCTTCGGTCAAAGCTCATGAACAGAATCTGTTCCATCGCCCACATCACATCCGAGAATCTCTCGGTGGCAAGCCTGAGAGAGAAATTCTCAATGTACACATTCTTTTTACACAATTTTGAAAATGCAGGGGCGTTAATGACAAGCACTTCGCTTTCCTTCTCCGCATCCACATGCACATCAAAATGAATACTGCTTAACACACAGGACGCCGTAAGAATACAGACGTCCCCTTCCGTCTGTCGAAACAGTGTAATTTCCTTCCCCTCCTCCGACAGGATGTACGTGCGAAGCTCTCCTTTTTTGATAATGAGCACGCCGATGCATTCCTGCTCTGCGCTGTGAACCTGCTCTCCCTGTTTATAAAAAGCTTTTCCCGTATTTTCCAAAATCGTCTCCCTCTCTTCTTCTGATATATCCTCCCAGAAGGTGAGTGCCTTTGTTAAATACCCTCTATCAGTTCCCATATCTCATCTCTTCCTTGTTTGGTCTCCGCCGAAAACGGAATGATAGTCGTTCCCGGAACGAGCTCCAATCCCTGACGAATCATCTTCATGTGCTTCTGCACTTGGCTTCTCTTAATCTTATCCAGCTTCGTTGCAATGATAATCGGGTTGTATCCCTGATTCACAATCCAACTGTACATCAGCTTGTCGTTTTCCGACGGTTCGTGACGGATATCAATCAGAAGAAAGACTGCTTTTAGCTGCTTGGAACTATGCAGGTAACGTTCGATTAATTTTCCCCACTGGATTTTCTCTTTTTCCGATACTCTTGCATAGCCGTATCCCGGCAAATCCACGAGATACAATTCTTTGTTTACGTTGTAAAAGTTGATGGTCTGCGTTTTCCCCGGTGTTGCCGACGTTCTTGCCAGCGATTTCCGGTTCATCAGCGCATTAATCAGAGAAGACTTTCCTACGTTGGATTTTCCGGCAAACGCCACTTCGAGAAGCTCTGTCTCCGGAAGTTTACTCGTAATCCCGCATACAATTTCCAATTCTACATTCTTAATAACCATTTTGTCCTCCTACTCCTTTACAAGGGCAATCTCCAGAACCTCCCGCATCTGCGATACGAAGCGAATCTCTAATCCTTTCGTAATCTCTGACGAAAGTTCCTGTACATCTTTTTGATTCTGTGCCGGAACGATGACGGTACGGATACCCGCAATCTTTGCGGCAAGCAATTTCTCTTTCAAGCCGCCGATTGGAAGCACACGCCCACGCAGCGTAATCTCTCCGGTCATGGCGACGTCTGCTCTCACCTTTTGATTCGTAATCGCCGAAAAATTCGCTGTAGCCATGGAGATACCTGCAGACGGCCCGTCTTTTGGCACAGCTCCTTCCGGAATGTGGATGTGAATATCATGTTTCTCAAAGTATTCCGGTTCAATCCCATATTCTCCGACAATCGAACGGATATAACTGATTCCGGTTCTTGCAGACTCTTTCATCACATCTCCCATCTGACCGGTCAGCATAAGCTCTCCTTTTCCCGGCATCGTATTGACTTCAATCTGAAGGGTATCGCCTCCCACGCTTGTCCATGCGAGACCTCTCACAATTCCCACTTCATCCGTCTCATTAGCCATCTGATAGACATAGAGCTCTTTTCCGAGATATTTTGCGAGGCTGCTCTCCGTAATCCGGATTCTCTCTTTCTTCTCTTCCAGAATCTCCCGCGCGGCCTTCCTGCAGATATTGCCAATCTGTCGTTCTAACTGACGGACTCCCGCTTCTCTCGTATAATTATGCGTCATCTTCCACAACGCGCCTTTACTGATAGTCAGCTGCTCTTCCGACAGACCATGCTTCTCCAACTGCTTCGGAATCAGATGCCGTTCCGCAATGTGAAGCTTCTCATTATCCGTATAGCTGCTGATTTCAATAACCTCCATACGGTCAAGAAGCGGACGCGGTATCGTCTGCAATGTGTTTGCCGTCGTCACAAACAGTACTTCCGAAAGGTCCAGAGGCACTTCCAGATAATGGTCCCTGAATTTGACATTCTGTTCGCTGTCAAGCACCTCGAGAAGCGCCGAAAACGTATCTCCTTTGTAGTCGGTGCTGACCTTGTCAATCTCATCCAGCAATAATAACGGATTCTTCACGCCCGCCGTTTTCAAACCATTTGCGATTCGTCCCGGCATCGCTCCCACATATGTTTTCCTGTGTCCGCGAATCTCCGCCTCGTCCCTGACTCCTCCGAGCGAAATCCTCACATATTTCTTGTGTAAAGCTTTCGCAAGCGACCTGGCAATCGACGTCTTTCCGGTTCCCGGCGGTCCTACCAGACAGAGAATCGGACTGTTTCCTTTGGATGTCAGCGCCCGCACCGCCAAGAACTCCAGGATTCTGTCCTTGACTTTCTCAAGACCATAGTGCTCTGCCTCCAGGATTTCTTTCGCGTAACCGATATCCAGATTATCCTCGGATACTTTATCCCAAGGCATTTCCAGCATTGTTTCGATATAGGTACGAATCACTCCGCTTTCCGACGGGCTTCCCATCGTATTTTTAAACCTCTTAATCTCTTTATAGAGTTTATCCTTGACTTCCTGCGGCGCCAGAAGCTCATCCGTCATCCGCTCAAACTCTTCCGCATCCGACAGGAAAGAATCGTCTCCCAGTTCCTGACGGATAACGCGCAGTTCTTCCCGCAAAATGTATTCTCTCTGCCCTTTATCCACACGAGCTTTGACCTTCTCCTGAATCTCTTCTTTTACTTTCAGGACTTCGGTCTCATTCGCCAGCTGCTGAATCAACATCTGATAGCGCACGAGCGGATTGGCTTCATCCAGGAATTTCTGCTTATCCTGATAACTAAAACCGGAAGCCGCCGTCACCTCGTCAATCAATATCTTTAATTCTTCCAGTTGGTTAATCTGCTCTACCGTTTCTTTCGTAAGATGTGGATTTCTCATGGCAAAATTTAAAAACTGCTCCCGTAATGTCCGAACCATAGCTTCCTGTTCCACCGGCTCCGCCTCCACATATGGATAGCTGTCTGTCACTGTGACGTCCGCCTGATAAAAAGCTTCGGTATCAAATAATGCATTCAGAACCGCCCTCTCCTTTCCCGTCACGAGCACCCGTAGAATTTTCTTTGGCATCTTTACAATTTGTTTAATCTCTGCAATTGTCCCTGTTTCATAGAGGTCTTCCTTCGTTACTTCTTCGGTTTCAATCTCACGCTGCGTCACGAGAAAAATCTTCTGGTCTTCCGCCATCACCTTCTGAATGGCTTCGATAGACCTTTTCCTGCTCACATCAAAATGAATGACTTCCCGCGGCAACACCGTCATTCCGCGAAGGGGCACCATTGGTATGTTTTCGATTCTTTCAGTCATAAGTCCTCCTTCTATAAAAAAGATTGCGCAGCCTGCGCAATCTTTTTATGCACTAATAAAATGCTCGTTATCTCTGATATACAACGGCTCCGAGACTCCTTGTACCGCCTCTTTTGTAATTCTGCATCCTCGGATGCTTTCATCGGATGGAACATGGTACATCGTATCCATCATGATTTTTTCCATGATTGCACGAAGACCTCTTGCTCCCGTTTTTCTCTCCAGCGAAGTCTTGGCAATCTCAACAAGAGCATCTTCATCAAATGTAAGTTCTACGCCATCCAGCTCCAAAAGTTTCTGGTACTGTTTTACAATCGCGCTCTTTGGCTTTGTCAGAATCTGAATCAGCGCTTCCTCATCCAGAAGTTCCAACGATACTGTGACCGGAAGACGTCCGACAAGTTCCGGAATCAGACCGAATTTCACAAGGTCCTGCGGAAGTACCTGTTTTAACAGGCGGTCCACGCTGTATTCATGTTTTCCGGCAATCTCGGCATTGAATCCGATGGATTTCTTATCGATACGTGTCTCTATCACCTTATCAATTCCCTCAAATGCGCCTCCGCAAATGAAGAGAATGTTCGTTGTGTCAATCTGAATCAACTCCTGATGCGGATGCTTTCTTCCACCCTGCGGAGGTACCGATGCAATCGTTCCTTCGATAATCTTAAGAAGCGCCTGCTGTACGCCTTCACCGGATACGTCTCTTGTAATGGATGGGTTCTCGGATTTTCTTGTAATCTTATCGATTTCGTCAATATAGATGATTCCATATTCCGCCTTATCGATGTCGCCGTCCGCCGCCTGGATAATCTTCAGCAGAATGTTCTCCACATCCTCGCCGACATATCCCGCTTCTGTCAGGGCTGTCGCATCTGCAATTGCAAACGGGACGTTCAATACTTTCGCAAGCGTCTGGGCAAGCATCGTCTTTCCACATCCGGTCGGCCCTAACATCAGAATATTACTCTTCTGAAGGTCCACTCCCAAGTCTTTCTCCGCCATGATTCTCTTGTAGTGATTATAAACCGCTACAGAAAGCACCTTCTTCGCCTCTTCCTGTCCTACGACATAGTCGTCCAGGAACGCTTTCAGCTCTTCCGGTTTCAAAAGATTGATGTCTCCGAAAGGATTCTCATCTCCATAGTCGAATTCTTCTTCAATAATCTCAGCACACACGTCCACACATTCGTCGCAAATGTATACGCCATTCGGTCCGGAAATCAGTTTGCGGACTTGTGACTGTGGTTTATTACAAAATGAACATCTGATTATCTCGTCCATTCTCGCCATAATTTCACCTCATTTTACACACGCAAAGGAGATGTCCGAACGACACCCCCTTTTGCTTATTAACGGTTCGTCACTACTTTGTCAATCAAACCGTACGCTGCTGCTTCATCGGCAGACATAAAATTATCTCTCTCAGTATCTGCACAAATCTGTTCATAGCTCTTACCTGTTCTCTCGGCAAGAATCTCGTTCAGTTTTCTGCGGGTTTTCAAAATGTGCTCCGCAGCAATCTGAATCTCCGTAGCCTGGCCTTGTGCTCCGCCAAGCGGCTGATGAATCATGATTTCTGCATTCGGAAGCGCAAATCTCTTTCCTTTTGCTCCACCTGCGAGAAGGAATGCTCCCATGCTTGCCGCCATTCCGATACAGGTTGTAGATACATCACACTTGATGTACTGCATCGTATCGTAAATCGCAAGACCTGCAGATACGGAACCTCCCGGGCTGTTGATGTAAAGCTGGATATCCTTATCCGGGTCTTCTGCCTCAAGGTGCAAAAGCTGTGCAACAATAATGCTTGCCGATGCATCTGTCACTTCCTCTCCAAGAAAAATGATTCTGTCCTTTAAGAGTCTGGAGTAAATATCATAAGAACGTTCTCCGCGACTTGTCTGTTCAATGACGTAAGGTACTAAACTCATTATGCTGCCTCCTTATATTTGCAAATACTATATTTTTATTTGTCTACTGCGTTGTCTGCTAAGAATGTTACCGCTTCCTGAACAGCCATATCCTGTTTCATCTGCTCTTTCTCAGCGTCTCCCATGAATTCTTTTAATTTTTCCACTTCCATCTTGTAAGCTTCTGCCATCTTTGTAAGCTCTTCATCTAATTTCTCGTCAGAGATTTCAATGTTCTCAGCTTTTACGATTGCTTCAAGAACTAATCTTGTCTGGATACGTTTTAATGCCTGTGGTTTGAACTCTTCTAACATTTTCTCAGATGTCATTCCAGTAAACTGCATGTACTGCTCTACTGTAAGTCCCTGCTGTTTGATTCTCTGTGCGAAGTCATTTGCCATCTGGCGAACTTCTGTATCAACCATAGCGTCCGGAATATCCATAGAAGCGTTTGCTACAGCCTGCTCTACAGCCTGGTCTTCTCTTTTTCTCTTTCCTTCTGCATTTTTCTCTTCTTTGATTTTTGCCTTAATGTCAGCTTTTAACTCATCTAATGTATCAAACTCTGAAATCTCAGAAGCGAACTCATCGTTTAACTCCGGAAGTTCTTTTGCTTTGATTTCATGTACTGTACATTTGAATACCGCTTCTTTTCCAGCTAATTCTTCTGCGTGGTACTCTTTCGGGAATGTAACGTTTACTTCTACTTCCTTCTCTGTCTCAGCGCCGATTAACTGCTCTTCGAATCCCGGAATGAAAGAACCGGAACCGATAACTAACGGATAGTTCTCGCCTTTTCCACCTTCGAAAGCAACGCCGTCTACGAATCCTTCAAAGTCTAATACAACTTCGTCTTTATCCTGAACAGGACGTCCTTCTACTGCAACAGTTCTTGCATTTTTCTCCTGCTCTTTTACAAGTCTTTCTTCTACTTCTTTCTGTGTCACTCTGTTGGATACTTTGTCAACTGCAAGTCCTTTGTATTCTCCGAGAGTTACTTCCGGTTTTACTGCAACTTCTGCTGTGAAGATGAACGGTTTTCCCTTTTCAATCTGTACAACTTCGATGCTTGGCTGGGAAGCGATTTCGATATCAGCTTCATCGTATGCTTTTGCGTAAGCTTCCGGAATCAATGCATTTGCTGCATCATCGTAGAAAATCTCTACGCCGTACATTTTTTCTACCATCTGACGTGGTACTTTTCCTTTACGGAAACCTGGCACGCTGATATTTTTTTTCTGTTTCATATATGCACCATTCAGTGCTTTTTCAAATTCTTCTGCTGAAACTTCAATTGTAAGCTTTGCCATATTGTGTTCCATCTTTTCTACTTGTAAACTCATTTCTATTTCCTCCTTGTATATAAAAGAACATGCTTTGCACGTTCCCCGCGCACGAGCGGATTACATAGCAATAATTATCTTCTATGCACTCATTTAAACAGTATAGCATATCATGATGCAAATTTCTAGTATTTTCTACCCCTGAATTGCATCTAAACGCATGATTTTCCCAACAAATTCATCGATTTCCTCTTCCTCCAATGAAAATTCACCGTCTTCCCCTTTTTTCACCGTCAGGGTCATTTCTTCCTTCTCTCCATAAGATGCGTCCCACATCGCGGTATCCAGAAGTTCGCAGGACTCTGCCGCAATATCCAGCAGAATCTGTTCCAACTGTTCCTCCTTTGTCCCCTGATACTCCCCGGACTCGGCTTTCTTATTAATATCCACCGCGTTTTCTGCCAGATATTCCGCCCACTTTACAAACACATCGGACGGCTCATATTCGACGAGTACCCGGTATTCCTTCCGGCTCACTTTCTCAGAGGACTCCACGTTGTACCGCATGGAACGGAATATCTCTTCACAGAGCATATCGAATTGAATCTGCATCCCATCCGAGACGTTCAAGCCTTCCGTCAGCCCCGCCGCAAACGAAGCAATATAGTCCTCATATTCGTCTTCCAGCTCACTCTTTTTGCTTCCCTCTTCAAAAGCCATCAACGCGTCCGTCTCCCCCTGGAACATTGCGTCTAAGGAAGCCTGCACATACCCTTTCGCGTCAAACTCCTTGCATCCAGTCAGAAGAAACGCGACAAGAATCGCAAACGCCAGAATCCTCCATTTTCTTCTCTTCGTCATGAACTCTCCTTATCTGTGATACACGATGGATGCGCTTTGTTTCTCCGCCTCGTCTTCTCCGCAGAGAATCTCAATCAGCTTCAATGCAAAATCAATCGCCGTTCCCATTCCGCGGCTTGTGATAATGTGGCCGTCCGCTACCACCGGTTCCCTTACAATCTCGGCTCCTCTTAACTCCTCTTCCATCGCCGGATAGGAAATCGCCCGCTTCCCTTCCAGGAATCCGAGCCTTCCAAAGATTCGAGGCGCGGCACAGATGGCGGCAAGATACTTTTTCTTTTCATAAAATTGCTGGAGCAGAGCACATAATGCTTCATGCTCGCCAAGATACGTCGTTCCCGGAAGTCCTCCCGGCAGAACAAGCATATCTACCTTGTCGAATTCCATATGTTCAAACACTTCATCCGCTATCACATCAATCTGATGTGCGCCATGAATCGTCGTCTCCTTCATAATCGATACAGTTGTCACGTTGACTCCCGCCCGCCTTAAAAGGTCCACGACTGTCAAGCCTTCGATTTCTTCAAATCCATCTGCAAGAAATACACATACATTTTTTCCCATGCTGTTTTCCTCCTGTTGTACATTTTCAAAGTTGACCTTAGTGTAACAAAGGTTTTAAAAAAATGCAAACCTTGAAACGAAACATTTCTTATATTATGATACTATGCATAACGAATACGTTACACCAAAATGAAAAGGAGCGCTTCTTATGGAAATTGAACGAAAATATCTTGTAAAAGAATTGCCGGAACATCTGGACTCTTATGCAAAACGCGAATTGGAGCAAGGATATCTCTGTACCAGCCCCGTCGTACGAATCCGGAAGGACAACGACAAATACGAGCTTACCTACAAAGGAAAAGGACTCATGGTAAGAGAAGAATATAACCTTCCACTCACACAAGAGTCCTATGAACATTTAAAAACAAAAATTGACGGGCGAATCATCTCCAAAACCCGATATATGATTCCGCTCACCGAGACGCTTACGATTGAACTCGACGTCTTCCACGACGACCTGGCTCCGCTTCTTCTCGCCGAAGTAGAATTCCCGGATGAAGAAACCGCCAATCAGTTCCTTCCGCCGGAGTGGTTCGGGGAAGATGTAACTTTCTCTCCCGTCTATCATAACAGTAACCTAAGCAAACTATTCTGACATATTGAATCCTTCATGTACTGCGTTCAGCGCGCGGTCCGTCTCTCTTTCATCTACGAGAACCGTAATACGGATTTCTGATGTAGAAATCATATGAATATTGATTCTTGAATTATATAAGGATTCGAACATCTTCGTAGCAACACCCGGATTGCTCATCATACCGGCGCCGACAACAGAAATCTTCGCAACATCCTTATTGTGAGTAATCTCCTGGATTGTGAGGATTTCTTTGTTCTCTTCCAGAAGGTCTAACGTTGCCTGTAAATCCCCATCCGAAACGGTAAAGGAAATATCCTTTGTTCCGTTGTGTCCGACAGACTGCAGGATAATATCAACGTTAATGTTATTTTTGGAAAGTGTGTGGAATAAGCGGAATGCAATTCCCGGCTCATCCTTCAATCCAATCGCAGAGACTCTGGCTGTATTTTTATCGGCTGCCACACCTGTAATCAACATCTTTTCCACTTTTGTTACCTCCTTCACTACCGTTCCTTCTTCATTTGTAAGGCTGGAACGCACAATTAACTTCACTCCGTATTTCTTCGCCATCTCGACGGAACGGTTATGGAGTACTTTTGCTCCAAGTGTTGCTAACTCTAACATCTCATCGTATGTAATTTCTTTTAATTTTCTGGCGCTCGGCACCACTCTCGGGTCCGCGGTGTAGACTCCGTCCACATCGGTAAAAATCTCGCAGACGTCCGCATGGAGCACCGACGCAAGCGCAACCGCCGTCGTGTCGGAGCCTCCTCTTCCAAGCGTCGTATAATCATCGTATTTATTGATTCCCTGGAAACCTGTCACGACAACAATCTTCCGGTTCTCCAGTTCATGTGTGATACGGTCTGTATCGATTCTCTTGAATCTCGCATTCCCATACTTGGATGTGGACTGCATTGATACCTGAAACGCATTCAATGAGATGGCAGGGATTCCCATGGACTGAAATGCCATCGCCATCAAAGAAACTGAAACCTGCTCCCCGGTTGTGAGAAGCATATCCAGTTCTCGTTTCGTCGCTTTTGGATTGATTTCCTCCGCCTTTCTCAAAAGCTCGTCTGTTGTATCCCCCATTGCGGAAAGTACGACTACTACATCATGTCCTTTTCTGTAATCCTCCGCACATCTTTGTGCGACATTGAAAATTCTCTGCTTATTCGCAACCGAACTTCCGCCAAATTTCTTTACATAAAGCATATGTTTCCTCCTGTTCTTCGCGCTGTACTATATGATATGCATTTTCCTCTATTCCTCCACACGTATCATGTGCAGAATATTGGAGAAACCGGCGGCTGCCGCTTCGTAAATGCTCTCCTTCATCTTTCCTGTCACAAAAGCGAATTCCTCTGATACATCCTTTAATGTTACGGCCGTCACCGGTCCGAATGAAGCTTCCACCTGCGGCAGAAGTTCTTCCTTCTCTCCGGCCATCCTTACAAAGAATTTTCTCTTCGTATCGCCCTTACTCTTCAGTTCCAGTTTTTCCTCTGTCCATGCAGCCATCACATCGCGGTCACTGTTCTTCACAACATCCACAATGTCCCCCACGACTGCACTCGCTGTCGGGAGCTTTCCTGCCCCGCTTCCATAGAACATGGCATCCCCCAACATATTTCCTTTCACAAACACCGCGTTAAACACGCCGTCGATATTGAATAACGGGTGGGATGGCAGCAATAAAAACGGAGCCACAATCGCGCTGATTTTCTCATCCTCCCGCTTTGCAGAAGCGAGAAGTTTGATTGTCATTCCCATTTTCTTCGCATATGCGATATCCCGGGGTGTCATCCTCGTAATTCCTTCTGCATAAATCTCTTCAAACTCTACGCGTTTCCCGGAGATAATCGAAGAGAGAATCGCGATTTTTCTGCACGCGTCATGCCCTTCCACATCCGCCTCCGGATTGCGTTCTGCATATCCGTTGTCCTGCGCTTCTTTCAGCACTTCCGCATAATCTGCGCCATCATAGAACATCTTCGTCATCATATAATTCGTTGTTCCGTTTAAGATTCCGGTAATCTCCTCAATCTCATCTCCGGTGAGCGCATGATTCAGGGAACGGATAATCGGGATTCCGCCTCCCACACTCGCCTCAAACAGAAAATTCACCCGATGTTCCTTAGCAATGTCTAAAAGTTCCGCTCCATATTTTGCAACGAGCGCTTTGTTGGAAGTCACCACGCTTTTTCCGGCCTCCAGCGAACGTTTTACAAACGTATGCGCCGGTTCCAGGCCGCCCATCACTTCTACAACTACGCTGATTTCCTCATCCTCCACAATCTGTTCGAAATCATGTGTGATAAGTGTCTCCACCGGAGTCCCCGGAAATTCTTTCAAGTCCAGCACATATTTGACTGTGATGTCTTCTCCTGCACGTTTCGTAATCAGATGTCTATTCTCCTGCAATACTTCCACGACTCCCGAGCCTACCGTTCCGTATCCTAATACTGCGATTTTCGCCATTTTCTCACTCCCTGCCTACTATTTTCAAATAATGCACGCCCTCATTGGTCTCAATCTCATTCACCATCTCCGAAATATTCCCCGTCGTGGAGAGAATCTCCACACTCAGCGTAATCGTTGCGACGCCGTTTAACGGAATACTCTGATGAATAGTCAGGATGTTCGCCCGGTATTTTGCGACTTCTTTTAGAATCTCCGCGAGAAGCCCGGGCATATCATCCACCTGAATTGCCAGTGTAATCGTCTGTCCCTTCTCATTCTCATGAAATGGAAAGATATCGTCTTTATACTTATAAAAAGAACTGCGGCTGATTCCTATCCGGTCCGCCGCCTCCTGAATGGTAATGTTCCGTTCCGAAGCAAGAAGTCTCTTCACTTCCACAACTTTAAGAAGCACTTCCGGAACTGCTTTTTTCTTCAAGACGTAATATTTTGTATGGTCCATGGCGCTCCTCCTTCCTGTCGGCTCTGCTAGTTGTTCCCTCCGCTGTATTTCTTCAAATATGCGTTGATAAAGGCGTCCAGTTCTCCGTCAAGCACTGCCGTCACATTCCCGTTTTCCTCATTTGTCCGGTGGTCTTTCACCAACGTATATGGATGCATGACGTAAGAACGTATCTGGCTTCCAAATCCAATCTCCTTGACTTCTCCTCGGATGTCCGACATCTTCTCCGCCTGCTCCTGCTGCTTCATCAAATACAGTTTCGATTTCAACATCTGCATCGCCTTTTCTTTGTTAAAATGCTGAGACCGTTCATTCTGACACTGTACGACAATCCCCGTTGGAAGATGGGTGATGCGAATCGCGGAGGACGTCTTATTCACATGCTGTCCTCCGGCTCCGCTGGCGCGATAGGTGTCAATCTTCAACTCATCTTCATTCAGTTCGATGTCAATGTCATCTTCAATATCCGGTATCACATCACAGGAAACAAAAGATGTCTGGCGCTTTCCTGCAGAATTGAATGGAGAAATCCGCACAAGACGGTGTACGCCCTTCTCGGACTTCAAATATCCGTAGGCATTCTCCCCATTCACCTCAAAAGTCACGCCTTTGATTCCCGTAATATCTCCATCGATGTAATCCAATACGGTGATTGAAAATCCCTTCTTCTCAGCCCAACGGTTATACATACGGTAAAGCATCGTCGCCCAGTCGCAGGAGTCGGTTCCTCCCGCTCCCGCATGTAACGTCACAATCGCATTGTCTTTATCGTATGGGCCGCACAGGAGTGTGCTGATTCTCATTTCCTCAAACTGCTTCTCGAAATGGCGGATTTCCTTCCGAAGCTCTCCGACAATGCTGTCGTCGTCTTCTTCGTATGCCATCTCGATTAACATGCGGATATCCTCATAGCCCGTAAACAGGGCTTCTCCTGCCTCCACCGTATTCTGCAGGCCTTTCATTTCCTTCATCACACGCTGAGAAAGCTCCCCGGACTCCCAGAATCCGGGCTCTTCCGTCTTCTTCTGTAATTCCTCGATTCGCTCCCGTTTTCCCGGCAGGTCAAAGTGAATCCCTCAGTTCTTCTAATGGTCTCTCGTATGTGTTCAAAGTACTTCTGAACTGGTCTAATTCAACCACAATCTCACCTCTTTATTCTTATTTTCGTCCGCAGCACTGTTTGTATTTCTTGCCGCTTCCACATGGACAAGGGTCGTTCGGATATACTTTCTTCTCTTCCCTCTTCTTCGGCTCATGTACCGCGCTGTCGTCTTTATTCGTTCCGGTTACTTTTGCAACCTGCTCTCTTTCTACTTTCTGCTCTACTTTAATATGAAGAAGAAGTCGAACCGTATCCTCCGCAATAGCGTTTGTCATCGCACCGAACATATCATATCCGAGCATCTTGTATTCCACAAGCGGGTCTTTCTGTCCGTATGCCTGTAATCCGATACCCTGACGAAGCTGGTCCATATCGTCGATGTGGTCCATCCACTTCGCGTCGATAACTTTCAGGAGTACAACACGTTCAATCTCACGCAGGTGCTCTGCTTCCGGGAACTCTGCTTCCTTCGCCTCGTAAGCCTTCACCGCGCGTTCTTTTAATACATGCTTCAGTTCTTTCTGGCTCATCTTCTTCACTTCGTCCGGAGTTACAAATTGCATCGGAACCGTAGCGCAGATTTCTCTTTCTAACGTAGCAAGGTCCCATTCATCGGAGTCTAAGTCCGGTGAAATGTTGGCGTCTACCACGTTCTCCACGTATTCTGTCAACATATGGTAGATAGAATCACGCATGCTCTCTCCATCAAGCACACGTCTTCTCTCTTCGTAAATGATTTCTCTCTGCTCGTTCATAACCTGGTCATATTCGAGAAGGTTTCTACGAATACCAAAGTTGTTGTTCTCAATCTTCTTCTGTGCTTTCTCAATAGCGTTTGAAAGCATCTTATGTTCAATCTGCTCTCCGTCTTCCACACCGAGCGTGTTGAAGACTCCCATCAGTCTCTCGGAACCGAACAGTCTCATCAAATCGTCTTCCAAGGAAATGTAGAATCTGGATTCTCCCGGGTCTCCCTGACGTCCGGAACGTCCGCGGAGCTGGTTGTCGATACGTCTGGATTCATGACGCTCCGTACCGATAATCTTCAATCCTCCGGCTTCCTTCGCCGCATCATCCAGTTTGATATCCGTACCACGTCCCGCCATGTTCGTCGCAATCGTAACCGCCCCATGCTGTCCAGCCTGTGCGACAATCTCCGCCTCCATCTCATGGAACTTGGCGTTCAATACATTGTGCTGAATCCCTCTCTTCTTCAGCATCTTGCTCAGAAGCTCGGACGTCTCGATTGTAATCGTACCGACAAGAACAGGCTGTCCTTTCTCATGTGCCTTCACAACCTCATCTACAACGGCATGGAACTTCTCGTTCTTTGTCTTATAGACGGCGTCTTCCATATCGATTCTCTGTACCGGTTTGTTCGTCGGAATCTCGACAACGTCCATTCCGTAAATATCGCGGAATTCTTTTTCTTCTGTCAAAGCAGTACCGGTCATACCGCTCTTCTTATCATATTTATTGAACAGGTTCTGGAACGTAATCGTGGCGAGTGTTTTGCTCTCACGTTTTACTTTTACATGCTCCTTCGCCTCAATCGCCTGATGAAGACCGTCGGAATAACGACGTCCCGGCATGATACGTCCGGTAAACTCATCGACAATCATAACCTCTCCTTCCGGAGTTACCACATAGTCCTGGTCGCGGAACATTAAGTTGTGAGCGCGGAGAGCCAGAATGATGTTGTGCTGTACTTCTAAGTTCTCCGGGTCTGCCAGGTTCTCGATATGGAAGAACTTCTCTACCTTCTTCACACCGTCTTCTGTAAGGCTTACGTTCTTTTCCTTCTCATTGACGATAAAATCACCGGTCTCTTCGATATCTTCTCCCATGATGGCATTCATCTTCGAAAATTCACCGCTTGCCTCTCCTTTCACCAACTGTCTTGCAAGGATATCGCAAGCCTCATATAATTTCGTAGACTTTCCGCTCTGTCCGGAAATGATAAGCGGCGTTCTCGCCTCGTCGATTAATACGGAGTCAACCTCATCGATGATAGCATAATGAAGTCCTCTCTGTACGAGCTGCTCTTTATAAATCACCATGTTATCCCGCAGGTAATCGAATCCCAGCTCGTTGTTTGTCACATATGTAATATCGCAATTATAGGCTTCCCGGCGTTCATCATTGTCCATAGAGTTCAGGACAACTCCGACCTTCAATCCCAGGAATTCATGAATCTGTCCCATCCACTCCGCGTCACGCTTTGCCAGATAGTCGTTGACTGTTACGATGTGAACGCCTTTTCCTTCCAATGCGTTCAAGTATGCTGGAGCTGTAGATACCAACGTCTTACCTTCTCCGGTTCTCATCTCTGAAATACGTCCCTGATGCAGGATGATTCCACCGATTAACTGTACGCGGAAGTGTCTCATGTTTAATACACGTGAAGAAGCTTCTCTTACAACGGCGAATGCCTCCGGAAGAATATCATCCAATGTCTCTCCCTTGGAAAGTCTCTCCTTAAATTCTCTTGTTTTATTTCTCAACTCGTCATCCGATAATTTCTGCATCTGCGGCTCCAGCGCCTCGATGTTATCTACAATCGGATAGATACGTTTTAATTCATTCTCACTATGTGTACCGAATATTTTTTCTAAAAAACCCATATGCTTCTCCTCACTTGAAAATTCAATAATCCAACCTATATTCTAGCATTATCTTCCAGCCAGTTCAACCTATTTTCCGAAGAAGATTGCGTATATCCGCGGATTACAAGCGTTTTCCCACGACGCAAAAAGAGAGTTCTGCTATAGAACCCCCTTTTTGAACCTATTGTCCTGCTTTCCCGTTGTCTGTCGTGTTCGTATGGTTATTCACATTGTTCTGATTCGTTCGATTTCCATCTGTCGCATCATCCACTACGTCATCCACATCGTCTACGACATCCCGCACGCCGTTATCGATTCCCCGGCCAACATCCTCCATCACACCGTCGTCTTCGGTATTCTGTCGGTCCACATGATTTTTCTCTGTATCGTTCTCATCGGTTGCTTCATTTACAGTGTCCTGTTCCGTCGTACGGTTATTGCCGCATGCAGTCATTCCAAAAAGCACACCAACGCATAGCAACGCCAAAAGAGTCTTCTTTAACTGTCTCATCTTTTCTCTCCCTTTCTTTCTTATTATGAAGTAAGAATTGCTTCTTGCTCATACTATCCGCAAAAAAGAACGGTCCTATTCATATAAGAAAGAATTGGGATTTTTTTCCATTTTATAAACCGATAACATCTCCCATATCGTACATGCCTGCCGGTTTTTCTGCCAGGAATTTTGCTGCTTCCAGTGCGCCTTTTGCGAATACGGTTCTGGAATATGCGGTGTGCTTGAACTCAATGACTTCATCGATTCCTGCGAAAATCACCTCATGTTCTCCCACAATCGTACCGCCCCGCACTGCCGAGATTCCGATTTCCTTCTTCTCTCTCTTTCTGCGCTCCTTACTCCTGTCATAGCAGTAAGAATATTCCTGATTCAAGGCTTCATTCACCGAATCCGCAAGCGCAAGCGCTGTTCCGCTCGGAGCATCCAACTTCTGATTGTGATGCTTCTCCACAAGCTCTACGTCGAATCCGGACGGAGCCAATACTTTCGCCGCATTTTGTAAAAGCTTCATCAGCAGATTGATACCGAGCGACATATTCGCGGAACGGAGAACTGCGGTTTCTTTGGCCGCTTCCTCCACATGTCTTACCTGTTCCTCTGATAAGCCTGTCGTACAGAGTACAATCGGGAGTCTATGGGATGCACAGTAATCCAACAGCCCATCTACCGCTCCCGCATTGGAGAAATCTACTACCACGTCTGCTTTAATATCACATTGTTCAATGCTTGCGAACACCGGATACGGCTGTGTTCCCTCTGTGTACGTATCCACTCCGGCTACAATTTCCAGTTCCTCTTCCGATGCCACAAGGTCGGTAATGACACGTCCCATTTTCCCGTTGCATCCATGCATAATTATCTTTACCATCGTATGTTCCTCTTCCTTCTATACTAATTGAATCCCGAAATTTTTCATCGCTTTCGCAAGCTTCTCTTCGTGTTCTTTCGAAATCTCTGTCAACGGCATTCGAAGTCCTCCGACTTCCATTCCCATCAGCGCAACCGCCTTTTTCACCGGAATCGGGTTAACTTCGGAGAACAATGCATCCACAAGTGGAAGTGCGCGAAGCTGAAGTTCCCGGCTTCCTTTTACATCGCCCTGGAAGAATTTCTCACAAATGTCATGCGTCTCCTTCGGCGCCACATTGGCAAGAACAGAGATGACTCCTTTTCCCCCAAGAGATAGAATCGGCACAATCTGGTCGTCATTCCCTGAATATAAATCAATCTTTCCATCTGTATACTGCATTACTTTCACAATCTGGGAAATATTCCCCGACGCTTCCTTGATTCCCACGATGTTATCCACATCTTTTACAAGCTTTGCCGCAGTCTCCGGCAAGATATTGCATCCTGTTCTGCTTGCCACGTTATACATAATCATCGGAACCTTCGCTTCTTCGGCTATCGTAGTATAATGTCCGATTAACCCTTGCTGTGTCGCCTTATTATAGTAAGGAGTCACAACGAGAATTCCATCGACGCCGTATTCCGCCGCTTCTTTCGACATCTGCGCTGCCGTTCTCGTGCAGTTGGAACCGGTTCCTGCAATGACAGGGATTCTTCCCTTCGCAAACTCCACCGTTCTCTTTACACAAATCATGTGCTCCTCTTCCGTCAATGTGGAAGCTTCTCCGGTTGTTCCGCAAATGATAATACTGTCGGTACCATTTTCACAATGATACTCCACCAATTCGTTTAATTTGTCATAATTCACACTTCCGTCCGCATGAAACGGTGTGATAAGTGCAACTCCTGAACCTGTAAAAATAGACATATCTTTTCCCTCCTGATGCTCCAACAGAAAAAAATAAGAGGCGAGAAAATTCGCCTCTAAGAATCTGATTATATCTTCTATATCTTCCATCTTAGATAGCGCTCCGGCGTACATTCGTCGGCAGTCATACAGCTCTTAACTGTATGCCCAGAATCATAAGTCTCAGGCGTTATGATTCTTCGGCGTCGTCCCCTTTCCACTGCTTTTAACTATTCCTGAAATATCCAACAGCGTACTGATGAAAAACGCAACCTCTATCTTTCTGTTATGTATTTTCATTGATAATATATCATTTCACTTTTCAGTTGTCAACGGATAGTGTTACGATTCTTCCACACATTCCAATTTACTTACCGACACCTCATACGCGACGCGCTTTTCTGTCTCCGTCTCAGTCAGCTTCTTCACATATTCCCTGCTCTGGATTCTGCCGAATATCTGCACATGTTCTCCCACCTCAAAATGGGACGCATATCTCGCGTTTCTTCCCCAGCAGATGCATGGGATGTAATCCGATTTGCCATATGGACGGTTCACCGCAAGCAGTAAATCCGCAATCTCCCTTCCGAGCGGAGTCTTTCTATAAATAGGCGCTTTGCATATGTATCCGTCCAACATAATGTTATTCGTCTTCGCGCCGTCCTCCTCTTCTTCCACAAACGCCACTTCCCTTACAAACACAGACAGCACGAGATGATTTTTGTGTTCATCATGCTTATTATACGAACGGAACTGCCCGCTCACTGTGATGTACTCTCCCCGATAGTCCTGTGTCACATCAATCAGTCTCTCCGAAATCATCAATGGGATTCTGTCATCCGAATTGCTCAGTCTCTTCACAAGCACTTCCACCATATAGAAACCTTCTCCAAATACCTCGTGACTGAATGTGAATTCTGACGCCACCTCTCCCATGATTGTAACTTGATTGTTTTCAATAATCTTATCCGACATTCTATGTAAATCTCCCTTCCTCTTCGTCGTATTTTTTGTCTATACTATGTCTATTCCATATTGTATCAGTTCAGAACTTTTTTGCACGCAAAACCGTCCGTCTTATCTCGACACAATTCGTGGTTTCTGCGGTTTTTCCACGAAAAGGCTTGTAATCTGTCTCCGGGATTGATAAACTATATGGGTTGTTGAAACAAACTGAAACTGGGAAACATAAGTTATCAATATGAGAAAGAAGGTACCTTTTTATGAAAATCCAGAGAGAAGATATAAGAAATATTGCGATTATCGCCCACGTTGACCATGGGAAAACAACCCTTGTGGACGAATTATTAAAGCAAAGCGGAGTATTCCGCGAAAACCAGGATGTGGCAGACCGCGTCATGGATTCCAACGATATCGAACGGGAACGTGGAATCACCATCCTGTCCAAAAATACTGCGGTCTACTATAAGAACACAAAAATCAATATCATTGACACGCCCGGACATGCCGACTTTGGCGGCGAGGTCGAACGTGTCTTAAAGATGGTAAACGGCGTTATCCTCGTCGTAGATGCCTTTGAAGGCGCAATGCCTCAGACAAAATTCGTCTTGAGAAAAGCATTGGAACTGAATCTTCCGGTTATCGTCTGCATCAACAAAATCGACCGTCCGGAAGCAAGACCGGACGAAGTCATCGATGAAGTCCTGGAACTCTTCATGGACTTAGACGCCTCCGACGAACAGCTCGACTGTCCGTTCGTCTACGCTTCAGCCAAAGCCGGACATGCCGTATTGGATTTGACAGAAGACCCACAGAATATGATTCCGCTCTTCGAGACGATTCTGGACTATATTCCTGCTCCGGAAGGCGACCCAGACGCGGATACCCAGGTGCTTATCAGCACGATTGACTATAACGAGTATGTGGGACGTATCGGTGTCGGAAAAGTAGACAACGGAAAAATCTCCGTCAATCAGGACATGGTTGTTGTCAACGAACACGAACCGGACAAGAAGAAAAAAGTAAAAATCAGCAAACTCTATGAATTTGACGGATTGAATAAAGTGGAAGTGAAGGAAGCCGGTATCGGTTCCATCGTTGCCATCTCCGGCATTTCCGATATCGCCATCGGAGATACGCTCTGCTCACCAGAAAATCCGGTAGCCATTCCATTCCAGAAGATTTCCGAGCCGACTATCGCGATGCAGTTTATCGTAAACGACAGTCCATTTGCCGGGCAGGAAGGAAAATACGTCACTTCCCGTCATTTAAGAGACCGTCTCTTCCGGGAACTGAATACAGACGTCAGCCTCCGCGTGGAAGAATCCGAGAATACAGACAGCTTCAAAGTCTCCGGACGTGGAGAACTTCACTTATCCGTCTTAATCGAGAATATGCGCCGCGAAGGATATGAGTTCGCAGTAAGTAAGGCGGAAGTCCTCTATAAAAAAGACGAACGCGGCAAACTTTTAGAGCCGATGGAAATCGCTTATGTGGACGTTCCAGACGAATTTACCGGAACTGTCATCGATAAATTAAGCCAGAGAAAGGGAGAACTCTCCGCAATGAACGCCTCAAGCGGCGGCTACACAAGACTGGAATTCTCCATCCCTTCCAGAGGCTTAATCGGATACCGCGGCGAATTCATGACCGATACAAAAGGAAACGGTATTCTTAATACTGCATTCGACGGATACGCACCGTATAAAGGAGATTTCCAATACAGAAAGCAAGGTTCCCTCATCGCCTTTGAGACCGGCGAATCTGTGACTTACGGTCTCTACAGCGCCCAGGAGCGCGGAACACTCTTCATTGGAGCCGGCGAGAAAGTCTATGCAGGTATGGTTATCGGACAGAACGGAAAAGCAGAGGATATCGAGCTCAACGTATGTAAGACGAAGCATCTGACCAACACGCGTTCTTCCGGTTCAGACGACGCGCTCAAGCTCACGACACCTCGTATTTTGAGCCTCGAGGAAGCCTTGGACTTCATCGATACAGACGAACTTCTGGAAGTGACGCCGAAGAGTCTCCGTATCCGCAAGAAAATTCTGGATTCCAGACTGAGAAAACGAAGTACTTTTAATAAATAAGAGATATTCCTTTACACCTTCTCTTCGATTCGGTAGAATAAGAGAAAAAGGACAAAGGAGAATTTATGTTAAGGTACGCAACTGCTATTTTGAAAAAGCTTGCCGCAGTCATGGAAGTCGTTATCGCTTTCATGCTTGCCATCGGGATTATCCTTCTGTCTCTCCGGTTAGCCGGAGGGTTGGCGAATATCCCGAATCTGGATGTCTATCCAAATTATGAAGACTTGCTGGAGACATGCTTCAACTTAATCATCGGTGTGGAGTTAATCCGCATGGTCTACATCCACACGCCGGGAACGGTCTTCGAGGTTCTGCTTTTCGCAATTGCCAGACAGATTATCATCGACCACAGTTCCCCAATGAACAGTTTGATTGGCGTTCTCTCGATTGCAGCCCTCTTCGCGACAAGAAAGTTCCTCTTCGTAGAGTTCGACGAGGCGGAGAAGATAATTTTTCGGGCAAACCAAAAAGTCTTTCTTGTCAACAAGCTGATTCGCATCCAGATTCCTTACGAAGAAGGCGATACCCTCAAAGATGTCATTACCCGGCAGTTGAATGAATATCATGAGGAAATCGGCGTTGGAGGCTGCGCTTATTTCGGAAACTTCGGTCTTCGAATCGCAAAAATGAATAAGGGCGAGATATCTCGTGTGGAAGTCATCAAGTCTACGATTCAACATCCGTAGTCTTCCCCTCGTTTTGCTCGCAGCGGCTAAGACTGACAGTTAAGAAATAATTGTCAGTCTTTTTATTTTTATTTTAGAATTTTGTCATTCTTTTTATTGCATTTCTCCGTCTGTTTGTGTATAATATAACCATAGTACAAACTTTCTTTTGTGCAATACGTTGAAAAGGAGTTGACATCATGAATTTTATCATTAGCGGAAAAAACATCGAAATAACACAAGGTCTCAAAGACACGATTGAGCGGAAGCTCGGAAAGTTAGAAAGGTATTTCACTCCTGACACAGAAATCATCGTAACCTTAAGCGTTGAGAAAGACCGACAGAAAATTGAGGTTACCATCCCTGTAAAAGGCGACATCATTCGTTCCGAACAGGTAAGTACTGATATGTACGTTTCTATCGACCTGGTAGAGGAAGTCATCGAAAGACAGCTTCGCAAGTATAAGAACAAACTGGTGAGCAGACACCAGGCTGGCGGAAGCTTCAATCAGGCATTCATGGAATCAGAAGATGAAGTGGCTGACACAGACGAGATTCGTATCGTACGTACGAAGCGTTTCGGAGTCAAACCAATGTTCCCGGAGGATGCTTGTATGCAGATGGACCTTTTGGGACATAACTTCTTTGTTTTCAGCAACGCGGAGACAGAGGAAGTCAATGTAGTGTATAAACGTAAAGACGGTTCTTTCGGATTAATCGAACCAGAATTCCAATAGTACATACAAGACGGACAGTAGAATCTTCCCGATTCTACTGTCCTGTTTTTATCGAAGGAGGAAACGCTCCTTCTCCCTATTCGTCAAAGACTGTCATCTCCCCGTCAATCTTAGCAAACCAACAGGCATCCCCTTGTTTTAAAAGCGCCTGTCCGTTCGTTCCTTCTGTAATCTCCTGCACAACCGGCTCCAGCTCTTCTGCCGGAAGCAGCACTTCCAGCTTCACCTTATCCGTATATTCCGAATGCAGAATCGTAAGTCCTCTCTGTCCGAGAATATATTGTATCTTCCCAAGTCCGGTATAATCCGTCTCAATCTCCAGTTTATACCCGTACATTCTGGTAATAATCTTACTGGCAGCTAATCCTTCCTGCACCGCCTTGGAGTATGCCCTTACAAGCCCTCCTGTTCCAAGAAGTGTCCCGCCAAAATAACGGGTTACCACGACTGCAGCATCGTGAATCTCCTCCCCAAGGAGCACATCCAGCATCGGCTTCCCCGCTGTGCCCTGAGGTTCTCCGTCGTCACTGCATCGTTGTGTCTGGAACCGTTCCCCCAACACGTATGCATAACAGTTGTGCGTGGCATTCCAGTATTTTTTTTTCATTCTTTCGATAAACTCCAGCGCTCCCTCTTCTGTCTTTACAGGCTGCACTGTCGCGATAAAGCGGGATTTCTTCTCCACGATTTCCGCTTCTTCCCCTATAAATACGGTACGATATTCTTTCAACATACTTTCACCTTTTCTCTGCCCGGCAGTAATTTACATCTCATTTACTTATACTACTATAAAAGAATTTTAAGGAGTTCACAACATTTTCTTAAATTTTTCCTAGGATTTGTGAACTTTTCAATTTTCGCTTTATTTAAAATTAGTTATTTGCTATAATAGCATGGTAAAAGGAGGCAATATCATGAATTATGGAAAAAAGAACGCTTCGAAACGGCAAAAGCAACTGTCTTCCAAAGCTGCAATGCAGAAGAAGAGAATCGGTTCCCGCCTTTTCAAGTCCTTCGTAATCTGTATATTACTCATCGGAATTGCTGGAGTTGCCGGTGCCGGATTACTGATTAAAAACGTCATCGACAACGCGCCGAATGTTACTCCTGAAAATGTAAAGCCAAAAGAATATACAACCTTCGTTGTAGACCAGAACGGAAACGAACTGGATCGTTTTATTCAATCCGGTTCCAACCGTATCTATAAGACGAATGACGAGATACCCCAATATTTAAGAGATGCTTTCGTTGCGATTGAAGACGAACGTTTCTATAGCCATAACGGAATTGATATCAAAGGTATCGTTCGTGCGGGTGTCGTCATGGTCACCTCTCTTGGCAAGCGTACAGAAGGTGCGAGTACCATTACGCAGCAGCTGATTAAGAACACCATTTTCCCTGATTTCGTCCATGAAGACGGGCTGTTGGAGAAGTTCGAACGTAAATTTCAAGAGCAATATCTGGCTCTCGAGATTGAAAAGCAGATGAGCAAAGAGCAGATTTTAGAGAACTACATGAATACGATTAATCTTGGGCAGAACACACTCGGTGTACAAGCCGCTTCCATGAGATACTTCGGAAAGGACGTTTCCGAGCTTACTCTCTCTGAATGTGCGACAATCGCCGGAATCACGCAGAGTCCGGGAAAATATAATCCGATTACCAACCCTGATGAAAATAAGGAACGTCGTTCCAAAGTACTCCGCAACATGTTGAATCTTGGATTTATCACACAGGCAGAATATGACGAAGCTCTCGCAGACGACGTCTATGCCCGTATTCAGACAGTCAATCAAGAACAGGAGTCACACCCGACCACCTACTTTATCGACGCTCTTGCAGAACAGGTCATCGAAGACCTTCAGAAGGAGCCGCTAAACTACACAGAAGCTCAGGCGCACAATGCCCTCTATAGCGGCGGTCTGAAAATCTTCGCAACACAGGATGCAGAGATTCAGAAGATTGTAGACGAAGAAATCAATGATGACGATAACTATCCATCCAGAGTGGAAGTCGGCGTCAGCTACGCTCTGACTATCACAAGAGCAGATGGAACACAAGATAACTACAGCTCCGGCCATTTGAAACAATTCGGTCGGGAGAAATACAACGACAAACAAGGACGTCTCTTCAAGACAGAAGAGGCCGCACAGAAACGAATCGATGAATTCCGCGCGTCCGTTTCCAAGGAAGGAGACCAACGCTACGATGAAAACATCGAATTCACACCACAGCCGCAGGCTTCCATCGTCGTGATGGACCAGAAGACCGGACATGTGAAAGCAATCTCCGGCGGACGCGGCAATAAGAAGTCAAGCCGAAGCCTGAATCGTGCCACCGACACGAAAGAACAGCCAGGTTCTTCTTTCAAAATCGTAGGCGTGTATGCCGCTGCATTGGATGCCGGCGGACAGTCGCTCGGAACCGTTACGAAAGACGAACCGATGACAGTCGGCGGCAAGACATTCAAGAATGCCTACCGGGGATACAAAGGCAATGTCACTATGCGTACCGCGATTGAAGATTCTGTCAATATCAGCGCTTTGAAGACATGGCAGAACGTAACGCCACAGCTCTGTATGGAGTACATCCAGAAGCTTGGCATCGATTCCATCGTAACGGCAGAAGAAGGAAAACAGCGTGAAGATAAGAAAAACGACTTGAACTTATCGACTGCACTCGGCGGTCTGACAGACGGCGTATACAATGTCGAGATGGCCGGAGCCTATGCTGCCATCGCAAACGGCGGTGTCTACAACCGGCCGGTCTACTACACGAAAATCGAAGACCATGACGGAAACGTCTTAATTGACAATTCCGGCGAATCCAAGACGGTTCTTCGTGAATCCACCGCTTATCTTCTTACAAGCGCAATGGAGGACGTTATTACAAAAGGTACCGGATATCAGGCGAAACTGCCGAACATGGCGGCAGCCGGTAAAACCGGAACGACAACAGACCGATGGGACATCTGGTTCTGTGGATATACCCCATACTATACATGTACCGTATGGGTTGGATATGATGACAACAAGGAACTTCCACTCGGAAACTACAACCAGCTTCTATGGAAGGCAGTCATGTCAAGAATCCATAAAAACCTGCCATACAAAGATTTTGAAATGCCGGATACGGTAGAGAAAATGAAAGTCTGCTCTATCTCCGGTAAGGTTGCATCTTACTCTTGTCCATATCATATGGAATATATGGCAACCGACGGCGGCGGCGATAAAGTCTGCTCCAGCCATTCCGGTTATGAAGGTTCTGTAGGCGGCACTTCCCAGAAAGAAGAGGACGAAGCAGAAACAGATGACGAAACAACGGATGATGAAACAACCGATGATGAGACAACTGAAACTCCGGATGATGGAGAGAATCCGGACGATGGCACCCAGACGCCAACGCCTCCTGGAGGAGACGGAACCGGCGGCGGCGATACCGGCGGTAACGGCGGTGCTGGCGGCGACAACGGTGGCAATGGCGGAACCGGCGGCGGTACTGGTGGCAACGGTGGTACTGGCGGTGGAACCGGCGGAAACGGTGATGTCACACCATACAATTAAATACGTATTTAATTTTAATATTGAAGCAATAAACAGCGTGTACCGTCAGAAAACGATACACGCTGTTTTTATAATTGACAATCATTAATGGGACAAAAAACGTATAATCTGTTACACCCTTTCAAGTTTCAAACTATACGTTTTCTTTATTTACTTCATTGTTATAATACTTTCGACAGGAAATCTTTCAGTCTCGGGTCCTTCGGGTGTTCAAAGAAATCCTTCGGATTGTTCTGCTCTTTCACGATTCCTTCGTCGATAAAGAGTACTCTTGTCGCCACCTCTTTCGCAAATCCCATCTCGTGAGTAACGACAACCATCGTCATCCCTTCATCGGCTAATTCTTTCATCAGTTCTAACACTTCTCCTACCATCTCCGGGTCCAGAGCAGATGTCGGTTCATCAAACAGCATCACATCCGGATTCATGGCAAGCGCTCTCGCAATTGCAATACGTTGCTTCTGTCCGCCGGATAACTGCTTCGGATACTGTTCTGCCTTCTCCGGCAATCCGACGCGTGCAAGAAGCTGCATCGCTTTCTCATCCGCCTCTTCCTTCGACATAATTCCGAGCTGCACCGGAGCAAGCGTAATGTTCTCTTTTACTGTCATATGCGGAAACAGATTAAACTGCTGAAACACCATTCCCATCTTTTGGCGAAGCTTGTTGATATCTGTTTTTTTATCTGTAATGTTGTTGCCTTCAAACCAGATTTCCCCTTCAGTCGGTTCCTCCAGTAAATTCAGGCAACGAAGAAATGTGGATTTTCCGGAACCGGACGGACCGATGATGACCACTTTCTCTCCTTTTTCGATATGCTCGTCGATTCCCTTGAGCACCTGATTCCCATGAAAAGATTTTTTCAAATTCTTAGTGACAATCACCTTGCGCCATCCTCCTTTCAAAAAATTCAATTATCTTCGTAATTCCAAGCGTCATGACAAGGTAACATGCCGCCGCAATGAACAATGGCGGAAGTACGTCCCATGTAACAGAACCTACATACTGTGCGGCCTTTGTAAGGTCTGTCACCGCAATCACGCCTGCGACAGACGTCTCTTTGATTAAAACAATCAATTCATTTCCAAGCGCCGGAAGAATATTCTTAATCGCCTGCGGAATGATGATAAAACGCATCGTCTGTAAATAATTGAATCCAAGCGAACGCCCTGCCTCCATCTGTCCTTTGTCAATCGATTCGATTCCTGCCCGGATAATCTCTGCCACATAAGCGCCGGAATTGATACCAAAACAGATACCGCCGACAAGAATCTCATTCGTATCTCTTGAAGTAAAGACAAGATTGTAAATGATAAGGAGCTGTACCATAACCGGAGTTCCACGAATCACTGTCGTATACAAATTACATATTTTATTGATTATCCATAATTTTTTGTTCTGAGCGGATGCCACTTTCCCTACGGCAATGATAAGACCAATCACAATTCCGATTAAAATCGCCAGACACGAAATCAGAATCGTCACTTTCAATCCGTCCAAATATGCCAGGTATCTCTGTTCTCTTAAAAATGCCCGGTCAAATGCCTCTGCAAAGTTCTGCATAAATCCGGCTAATACAATTCCTTTCATTTCTATGTATCCTTTCGCTTAGTTACTGCTTGCATGCTTTGCTGTGAATTCCTCAATCTTGCCTTCTTCAATCAGTTTGTCGATAACCGGATTGATTTTATCTAATAATTCCTGGTTTCCTTTCTTCACTGCAATTGCATATTTGTCTTCAAATAATGTTCCGTCCAGTACGGAAAGTTCCGGATTCGCTGCCACCAAATCTTCTGCCGGAAGCTGGTCCATCACGATACAATCTACTTTTCCGTTCTTCAAATCTTCTGCTGCCTGTGCAAATTTTGTATAACGTTTCACTTCTTTTGCCTGACAGTTCTCTTTATTCGATACCCAGATATCCGCGATATTTCCCTGCTGGACTGCAATCACTTTGTCATTCAAGTTTTCTACGGAGCTGACTGCCGGATTTTCCTTATTCACAACCACCACTTCTGTAGAGCTTACATATTCATGGGAGAAATCCATCACTTCCGCACGTTCTTCATCAATTGAGACTCCCGCTGCAACCATATCTACTTTTCCCTGCTGGACTGCTGCCAAAGCCCCATCGAAGTCCATATTCTTAATCTCTAATTCCTGTCCCAGTTCGTCAGCAATCGCTTTCGCGATGTCCATATCGATTCCGACAACTTCATTCCCCTTCATATATTCATAAGGTGCGAAGCCAGCCTCTGTACCGACAATCAGTTTTTCAGATTGCTTTTCCGCTTTCTTATCCTCTTTCTTCGGCCCTTCTTTACTGCTTCCACATGCCGCAAATGATAAAACCATCGCTCCAACTAATGCTAAACTTAATACTTTTTTCATCTTCATAATCTCATCCTCCTGCTTAATCTGCATAATTATTCGTATTTAATGTATATTTATACTTTTCATAGTGGTTATTATACCACTTCTTCATAAAAAAGCAAGTGGTTATTTACACAACTTTTTGCATAAATAACCACTCTCCTTGTATATTTTCATTATAAAGCCTTATTTCATTGTAAAAAATGATAAAAGTACAATCACACCGAGGATGATGCGGTATACACCGAATACCTTGAAATCATTCTTCTTAATGTAACCCATCAGGAACTTGATTGCCAAAATAGATACGAAGAATGCTGTCAGACATCCGATAATTAAAATTCCGATTTCCAATCCGGTAATTCCAACACCCGCCAGAATGAATTTCAAAATTTTCAATGCGCTGGCTCCAAACATCACCGGAATTGCAAGGAAGAATGTAAACTCTGCCGCAATATGGCGGGAAGTTCCCATGAGGAGCGCGCCCACAATCGTCGCCCCGGAGCGGGAAGTTCCCGGAATCAAGGATAACACCTGCCATCCGCCGATGATTAACGCATGCTTATAATTCATTTGGGAGAATGAGGTAATCTTCGGTGTTCGTCTCCGGTTCATGTTTTCCACAACGATGAACAAAATACCGTAAATAATCAACATCGCCGCAACGACAATCGAGTTGTGAAGATGTTCCTCCATCCAGTCATCTAACGGAATCCCAATGATTGCCGCCGGAAGACATGCAACGACAACCCGGAACCACAACTGCCACGTATGTACCTTCTGCTTTTCTGTCTTCGACGGTGCAAATGGGTTGAGCTTATTAAAGTACAACACAACAACCGCCAGAATCGCTCCGAGCTGGATTACAACATTGAACATATCCATAAACTGCTTGCTCGCATTCAACTGCACAATCTGGTTCACTAGAATCAAATGACCCGTACTGCTGATTGGAAGCCACTCGGTAATTCCTTCTACGATTCCGAGTAAAATACTTTTTAGTATCTCCATAAAAATTTCCATCTTTCTTTCCTCTTTCTTTTCTTATTCTTCTATCAGGGCAAATTTCTCGATTGCCTTCGCCACACCGTCTTCCTCATTGGAAACGGTGATATAATCTGCCGCATCTTTCACCGGCTGTACTGCATTTTCCATAGCGACTCCGAGACCTGCTTCCCGCACCATCTCCAAATCATTCATGCCGTCCCCGCAAGCCATGATTTCTTCTCTTGCAATCCCAAGGAGTTCCCCAAGTTTCAGAATCCCTTCGCCTTTATTTACCCCAAACGCATTCACCTCGATATTGTTCTCCATCGCGCCTGTCGCCGCAATCTGTGGAATCTTCTCGAGCTGCTGGAATGCTTTTTCTTTTTCGTTTCTATTTTTAAACAGTGCATGTACTTTGTCAACCCGTAAGTTTGCATTCTCCAGCTTTTTATACACATCCGGCACCGGTATCCTGCATTCCCGCAAATAAACCGCCATGCTCGGCAGAATGACATAGGATTCCGCCTCTGCCAGTTCATGGGCATTACAATATCCATTTCCCTCCAGAAATACTTCTTTATAAGTGTCATATTGTGAAAAAATATCGAGTACCTGCTTCCCGGTCTCGACGGACATGGAAGATTCATATAACACCTTTTCCTCTTTCATATCCACAATCCTTGCACCGTTGGAAGTAATTGCATACCGGACTCCCGGAAGGTTCCTTACTTCTTTCGGAACTCCGCTCAGCGGCCGGCCTGTCGCTGCAAGTACCTCTATTCCCTGTTCTATCGCCCGTATCAGAACGTTTCTCGTATATTCCGTCATCTCTTTCCTATCGTTCAATAACGTGCCATCACAATCGAAAGCTATCATTTTTATCTTTTGTTTCATCTCTTTTTGCAATCTCTCCCTTTCTATAATCTATTATCGCGTTCACTCTATCATATCAAAATTTGCAAAAAATATCAATTTGTTGTATAATACTTAGACTAGACTTTTGAAATGAAAGAAAGGAAATGCAATGAAAACGATACGAAAGCGAAAAAGAAGCAGGGTTTTAGCTTTTATCCTGGCTTCCACTCTCTGTTTCTCTACGCCATTTACAGCCGACACTCATGCAGAAGACTTACAGCAGAAGCAGAAAGACCTGGAAAGCGATTTATCTGATTTGAATCAGGATAAGGCCGCATTGGGCGAGGAATTATCCGCCGCTGCTGCCTCTTTGAATTCAATCGTACAGGAGATAGCGTCAACCCGCAACGACTTAGACCTGGCAAAGGCGAGGGAAGTCGGTCAATACGAGATGATGAAGAAGCGTATCCAGTACATGTACGAAGCCGGAGCCGGCAACTTTTTTACCATGCTGCTGGAGTCCAAGTCCATGACGGAACTTTTGAACCGCGCTGATTTCATCTCAACCGTCAGCGAATATGACCGGGAGATGTTAGAACGTCTTCAGGCCATTCACAAGGACATTGAAGCAAAAGAAAAGAAGCTGCTCAAAGAGCAGACGGAGATGGAAAAACAGCAGAAGAATCTGGAGGACAGCTACGCAAAGCTTACTTCCATGATTGATTCTACTTCCAGTGAGCTTGAAAAATATAAAGAACAGATTGCTGCTGCAGAAGCCGCAAAGAAAGCCGCAGAAGAAGCCAAGAAAGAAAATGATACTTCTCTCGGCAACGGAACTTCCCAGGACTCCGAAACACCATCCACACCAAAGCCAGAAGAACAGAAGCCTGAGAACAAACCGGAAAGTAAACCGGATAGCAAGCCGGAAAAACCAGAAAAACCGGAGACAGAACAGCCACAGAAGCCATCGGATAACACTGAACTTGCCACCTTTGCCGCAATCTTGGAGTGTGAGGCGATTCCATCCGATTATGATGCGCTTCTCGCTGTTGCAACGGTCATTATGAACCGAAAAGAAAGCCCGAACTATCCGAACACCATCACCGGCGTGATTTACCAAAGCGGACAGTTCTCCCCAACATGGACCGGAAAGCTTGACAAAGTATTGCAGAGAGGCGCAAAACCACTTTGCTACACTGTCGCACAGGATGCGATAAACGGAGCAAGACACTCCGCAGTCAAGAACTGCTACTCTTTCCGCGCAGCCTCCACCGGGCATGAAGGAATCGTTATCGGTGATAACGTGTTCTTTTAACAAAAACAAATAGGGAAAAATATGACGCACAGAAAAGGAAAACAATGCCCCCTTCTGTGCGTCTCTTTAATTCTTATCTGTCCCGATTAAAACTTTCTTCCCTTGAAATGCAAACCCATATTTTTTGATTCTCTCGGAGGGAATGCCTTTTTCCATTAAATTTGCTTCATATCGTTGTTCTTCAATCTGTTTCAACGCTTTCTCAACAGACGCCTCTAAGTTCTCCTCCTCTTCAGAATCATGCACTTTAAATTCTAAAATAATAGCGTTGTCTTTTTGATTTTTGGGTTCCAGCATCACATCATACCGCCCAAATCCACTTTCCCGATTGGAAGTAATCGTATATCTATTTTCGAGTTCTACAATCATTCCCAGTACAAACCCATGATAGAATCTTTCTGGTGGATTCTCGATGGATGGATTCTTTCCCGTATCAAAAAAACTAAATGTTGTCAGAGCTATCTGATTCATATAAATGTTCATAGCTTTTATATCCCCCTGCAGAAAAGCCCTTATAAACTCATTGTAGCTAGAAGCTGCTGGTGCAAACCAATCTGCCACGATATTTCGAAACATAAGCATCACTTCAAAATTCGTAATCTCAAGCTCATATAACTCTCTCCATCCACCTGTTTCCTGAATTTTACAATCCTTCACTTTCAGGTAACCACTTGCCAAAAATAAACTCCAAATAGCGCTGTCAATCATATCAAGCTGCTCATAAACCATTTGTTCGTTAATTTCAGTCAAAATACTCTTTCCACTCAATAATCGTTCAAATCTTTCTTTTATCTGCTTATCACCCTTTTGAATCAATTGCCCGACAAGTGTATTACTGCTTGTATTTGTCCAATAAGGACCTACTTTTTTCTTATCTAAGTAATTAATGATAGACCATGGATTGTAAATATCTGTATGAGAGCCAAATTTAAAGCCATCATACCAATCTTTCACTTCTCTTCTCCTATCCGACAAGTGATATTCCTCAAGCGCCGTAAATACCTCTGATTCTGTAAATCCAAACGCATCCGAATATTTATCTGAAGTTGTTGTCACTACTTCCAAATTATTTAAATCAGAAAAAATAGACTCTTTGCTGATTCTTGTAATTCCCGTCATAAGCGCCCGTTCCAAATACGGATTATTCTTAAATGTAGCATTAAAAATGCTTCTTGTAAACGTAGCCAATTCTTGCCAATATCCATTCGTATAAGCTTCTAACATCGCTGTATCATATTCGTCGAGCAAAATAATGACCTTTTTCCCATAATATCTCGACAAATAACCAGATAGTCTCCTTATCGCAATCGATATTTCTGCGTCTTCCATCGCAGATGAAATTCTAGAAAAATATTCCTTTTCTCTTTCATTGAGCAAATCTTCCCTTAAAAGGAAGTCATAATGATTATATAAGTCAACAATCATCTCACATATCTTGCTTCTTACCTGAGAATAAGAGTTTTCCTTCACATCTGAAAAGCTTATATTGATGACCGGATATTTCCCTTGAAGATTCCGAAATTCTTCCTTGCCCCAAATATACAACTCTTGAAACATCGTACTTTCCGCATATTCTACTGAAAAAAAATGCTCTACCATACTCATAGTCAAAGTCTTGCCAAATCGTCTCGGACGGGTAATTAAAGTCACCTCATCTGTAGAATTCCACCATTCTTCTATAAATTTGGTTTTATCAACATAAAACGTATTCATCTCTTGAATTTTCCCAAAGTTCTGCAATCCTATACTTATCGGTTTCGGCATATAACCCCTCCTTTTTGACTAACTCCTGTTCTTCTTATTATATCAGACAACAAAGTACAAGGCAAAGTATAAAATAAAGACACATGAAAGAGCCTGTCTTATCTTAGCTCTGACATGTGTCTTATGTTATGCATCTTTATGTCGTATAACAGATTATACTAACTCAAGAAGTACTTCCATAGCGGCATCACCTTTACGTAAACCAATCTTTACGATTCTTGTGTAACCACCGTTACGGTTTGCATATTTAGGAGCGATTTCGTCGAATAATTTTGCAACCATATCAACTTCTTTTGCGCTTCTTGCTTTACCGTCTTTTACTTCTGTTACAGGGAAGAGAACTTTCATCATTTCTCTTCTTGCATGTAATCTTGAAGGCATATCTTTTTTGATTGTCTTCTCAACTTCATCGTATACAGTAACTTTCTTACCGTCTACAACTTCTTTTACTCTCTTGCCGTCTTTGTCTTTACGAGCAACTTTTGCCATAACTTTCACTTCTTCGAAGTTATCTTTTTCTTTTACAGCTAAAGCGATAAGACCTTCAGCAACTTTGCGGATTTCTTTTGCTTTTGCTTCTGTAGTAACGATTTTACCATTGTAAAGTAAAGATGTTACCTGGCTTCTGATTAATGATTTTCTCTGGCTTGATGTTCTGCCAAGTTTTCTATATTTTGCCATTTTATTATCCTCCATTAAACACGTGGTTATGCTTCTTCGGGCTTACTAGCCATGTGCTGTTACCGCGCTCTTCGGGCTTACCGATAACATACTTATTTTTAAGGTAGTTCTTCAAGACTAGGCTCGAAGAACGGAGTTCGCACTAACCTCAAGCTTCACCTAACGGCTCGCTTTCGCTAAGTGCTCTACTCCTCTCCTTGGCTCAGTTCGAGACCAAGTTCTTTTAATTTCGCTAACACTTCTTCTAAAGACTTACGTCCGAGGTTACGAACTTTCATCATATCCTCTGAAGTTCTGTTAGTTAATTCTTCAACTGTATTGATTCCCGCTCTCTTCAGGCAGTTGTATGAACGAACAGAAAGTTCAAGTTCGTCAATACTCATCTCTAACACTTTTTCTTTCTCGTCATCTTCTTTTTCAATCATGACTTCTGCTGCCTGAGCAACTTCAGATAAGTCGATGAAAAGTTTTAAATGCTCATTCAGAACTTTTGCTGCGAGACTCACTGATTCGTCCGGAGCCAATGTTCCGTTTGTGTAAACATCAAGTGTCAGTTTGTCAAAGTCAGTAATCTGACCGACACGCGTATTTTCTACTGTTAAGTTTACTCTCTCAACAGGTGTGTAGATAGAATCGATTGGAATCACTCCGATTGGAAGTTCTCCATTCTTATTCTTCTCTGCACTTACATATCCGCGTCCGTTTGCGATTGTAAGTTCCATGTAAAGTTTGCTGTCTGCACCACCACTCAATGTAGCGATTACAGTCTCAGGATTCATAATCTCGATATCCGGATCGACCTGAATATCAGCACCGGTTACCACACCTTCACCTTCGAACTCGATATATGCAGTCTTTGGTTCATCTGTCTCAGAAGTATTTTTAATTGCCAAAGATTTCAAATTCATGATAATCTCTGTCACATCTTCTTTCACGCCCGGAATGGAGCTGAATTCATGTAAAACTCCATCGATTTTCACATGAGTGATTGCAGTTCCCGGAAGTGAAGAAAGCATAATTCTTCTTAAAGAATTACCAAGAGTTGTTCCATACCCTCTTTCCAGAGGTTCTACAACGAATCTTCCATACTTCTTATCTTCTGAAATTTCTGTAATTTCAATATTTGGTTTATTAAAATCAAACACTACAAAGTCCCTCCTTTGGGTTAATAAAATATTGAGGGTGAGTTTCTAAATAACCCTTACGGATTATTTAGAGTATAACTCGACAATCAACATTTCGTCTACAGGAACATCAATTGCTTCACGAAGTGGAAGTTCTTTTACAGCACCTTTTAAGTTTTCTGCATCAACATCTAACCATTCCGGTACCATTCTTCCGCCTGTCACCTCTAAGATATCTTTGTATCTCTGAGAACCTTTGTTTTTCTCTTTGATTTCAATTGTATCGCCAGCTTTTACTAAGTAAGATGGGATATTTACCTGTTTACCGTTAACTAAAACATGTTTGTGGTCAACAATCTGTCTAGCTTCTCTTCTTGTTCTTGCAAAGCCCATACGGAATATAACGTTGTCTAATCTTGATTCAAGGAGAATCATAAGGTTATCACCTGTCATACCTTCCATTCTGGAAGCTTTTGCGAAGTAGTTTCTAAACGGTTTCTCTAAAACGCCATAGATAAATTTTGCTTTCTGTTTCTCACGTAACTGAAGACCATACTCGCTCATTTTTCTATTTGCTCTCTTTAACTGTCTGTTAGACTTTTTATCAATTCCTAAATATACTGGATCCATTCCAAGGGAACGGCATCTCTTAAGTACTGGAACTCTATTTACTGCCATGTTTATTTCCTCCTAATATGACCTTATGGTTGAATGCATATTCGCAATCTGATTAGACTCTTCTGCGTTTCGGTGGACGACATCCGTTATGTGGTACCGGAGTAACATCCTTAATGCTTGTTACATCGATTCCGCATGCCTGAAGGGCACGGATTGCTGCTTCTCTACCTGAACCTGGTCCTTTAACCATAACATCAACAGTCTTTAAACCATGTACTAATGCTGCTTTTGCTGCTGTCTCAGCTGCCATCTGAGCTGCATATGGGGTAGATTTCCTTGAACCTCTGAATCCCAGACCGCCTGCACTTGCCCATGACAGAGCATTTCCCTGAGCATCTGTTAATGTAACGATTGTGTTATTAAAAGATGACTGGATGTGAGCCTGTCCGTGTTCAACGTTTTTCTTGACACGTCTTTTTGTCACTTTTTTTGTAACTTTCTTTGCCATAATAAAACTAACCTACTCTTTCTTTTTTCTTTGATTATTTCTTCTTGTTTGCTACTGTTCTCTTAGGACCTTTTCTTGTTCTTGCGTTAGTCTTTGTCTTCTGACCACGAACCGGAAGTCCTCTTCTGTGACGGATACCTCTGTAGCATCCGATCTCCTGTAATCTCTTGATGTTAAGAGCGATCTCTCTTCTTAAGTCACCCTCTACAACCTGTGTCTCATCGATTACAGCGCTGATCTTTTTAACATCCTCGTCTGTAAGATCTCTACAACGAATGTCTGGATCAACTCCTGCTTCTGCTAAGATACGAGTTGCGCTTGTTCTACCGATTCCGTAGATATAAGTCAATCCGATCTCAACACGTTTGTCTCTTGGTAAGTCTACACCTGCTATACGAGCCATTGTGAATTTCCTCCATTTTTCTGTTTTTTGATTTTTTGTTCTTGCTGAAAAGCAATTCGATTTCGCTATCGTCTTTAATAGGGGTTGCGCTTCGCGCCACCCAGGTGCGTCGGTATTCGCACCCTTTCCGGCACCCGATTATCTTCTATAATAATTCGGTAATGACCTGCCGGCATTAGAAGCAATATACGAAGGATGTCCACCGGCTACAGGTGTTCCTTGTATATTTGAAATAGTCTACACACGTCCCCGCGTGTCGGCTATCAGCCGCCTTAACTAGCTTCCAATTCTCCATAAACATTCCGGTGATTAACCCTGACGCTGTTTATGCTTTGGATTTTCGCAGATAATACGAACGCTTCCTTTTCTTTTGATTACTTTGCATTTTTCGCAAATTGGTTTTACTGATGATCTAACCTTCACGTCAAATCCTCCTTTCATCCATTGCTCTGCCTCTTGTCTCTACACGATTTCTCACATTCTTCCTTTGCTCTTTGTGCAACTCTAAGACCAAAGGGCAGACTAATGCCTAGAAACGTGCTCATATAGTATAGCACTATATATACAAGAAAGTCAATAATTATTTTATAATAATCGCAAAAACCTTGTACCACCGACAGCTGTCTTTGATACAAGGCTTCTTCCACATATCTTCTTATTTATCTCTCCAGATAATTCTTCCTTTAGAAAGATCATATGGGGATAACTCTAATGTTACTTTATCTCCCGGTAAGATCTTAATGAAGTTCATTCTTAATTTCCCGCTGATGTGTGCCAGAACCTGATGACCATTTTCAAGTTCAACCTGAAACATCGCATTTGGCAATTTTTCTACTACAGTTCCTTCAATTTCAATTACGTCAGCTTTTGACATGTTCTAATCCTCCTATGATTCCTCTTCCTGATTCCATTCTTTCAATATCCGTTTAATCCTGACATCGTCTGCATTTGAAATGTCATATTTCTTTAAAATAATCTGCACGTGTTTCTTTTTCTTTTTTTTCGGGCGGGAAAATGTTCTAAGTTTACCGTCCACCAGATATACATATGCGTCATCTGTATCTGTTATTACATATACTGAACCTGCATCATGTCCGGCTTTAGAACGTGCAAGCATTCCCGTTTCATATCTGTCCATAGTTCTTCTCCACTTTATATTAAGGAAGTTCTTCTTGATGTGTCCGAAGAGACTCCTCAAACTCTGACCTCACTTTTTAATTCTCAAAATTACTATACATTTGAGGTCAATGTCAAAAGTTTTGGTTCGCCCTCAGTGATCAACACTGTATTCTCATAATGTGCAGACAATGAATGATCTCTTGTCACTACAGTCCAATCGTCATCCATCCAGTCCACTTCCCATCCCCCGATATTGATCATTGGTTCAATGGCAAGTGTCATTCCCGCTTTCAGTTTTACACCTTTTCTATTCATTGCATAGTTAGGTATCTCCGGGGCTTCATGGAGGGCAGTTCCAATACCGTGTCCACATAAATCACGGACTACTCCGTATCCTCTGTCTTCGGCATATTTACCGATCGCTGCTGAAATATCAAATAGATGATTGCCTTCTCTGGCATATTTTATACCTTCGAAAAAACTTTCTCTTGTAACTTCGATCAGTTTTTTTGCTTCTTCGCTGATCTCACCAATCGCATGTGTTCTTGCTGCATCAGATTGATATCCTTTGTAAATGACTCCGGCATCCAGACTTACGATATCTCCTTCCTGAATTATGCGGTGTTCGGAAGGAATTCCGTGAACAACTTCCTCATTCACAGAGACGCATATCGATGCCGGGTATCCGTTATAATCCAGAAATGACGGAATACATCCATAACTGCGGATCACTTCTTCCCCCAGTTTATCAATAGCTTTCGTACTCATTCCCGGACGAAGTGCTTTTCCAAGCTCATTATGAACAATCTCCAATATCCGTCCTGCTTCCGTCATAAGCTCTATTTCTCTGGACGATTTAATTGTAATTGGCATGTTCTTATTCTCCTAAAATATCTACGATCGTCTGAAATACATCATTAATATCGATCGTTCCATCTACTGTTTTCAGTATTCCTGCATTTGTATAATAATCAATCAATGGCTGTGTCTGCTCATGATATACGCCAAGACGTTTCAGCACTGTCTCTGGCTTGTCATCGTCTCTTAAGATCAGCTCTTTGCCGCATGTATCACAGATACCTTCTACTTTTGTAGGTGCGTATTCCATATGATAGGTAGCTCCGCAGCCAACACATGCACGGCGTCCGCCCATACGGCGCACAATATTCTCATCCGGAACATCTACATCAATGGCATAGTCTACTTTCTCTCCCAGACCGGCAAGCGCTTTGTCAAGAGCCTCTGCCTGCGGGATTGTTCTCGGGAATCCATCAAGTACATAACCGTTTTTTGCATCTTCCTGACCTACGCGGTCTACTACCAGATCTACTACCAGTTCATCCGGAACAAGAAGTCCTTGATCCATATAAGTCTTTGCTTTTTTTCCGAGCTCTGTTCCGTTTTTAATGTTAGCTCTGAAAATATCTCCTGTAGAAATATGAGGAATGTTATATTTTGCGGCAATTTTCTTTGCCTGAGTACCTTTGCCCGCACCTGGCGCGCCTAACATAATTATTTTCATATGTAAGTTCCTCCTTATAGCATTTTAACCCGCGAAAAATTTCCGCGAGTCAAAATACATTTATTGCTTAATTACTTAAAAAACCTTTGTAGTTACGCACAAGCATTTGCGATTCTATCTGCTTCAGAGTCTCTAAGATAACACTGGCGATAATAATCAATGATGTACCACCGAAGGACACATTTGCTCCGAACCATCCATTGAAGAAGATTGGAACAACCTGCACTACAACGAGACCGCATGCTCCGATAAAGATAATATAATTTAATCTCTTTGTCAGATATTCAACTGTTGGTTTACCCGGACGGATACCCGGAATAAATCCACCACTCTTTTTCATATTGTTTGCGATCTCCAATGGGTTAAATGTGATTGATGTATAGAAATAAGCAAAGAATACAGTAAGTACAATATATACAATCAATCCCCATGAATATTTGATCTGATCAGGATTCAACCAGTTGCCCTGATTCATTCCTCTTAAGATCTCACTTCCGATT
This sequence comes from uncultured Lachnospiraceae bacterium, assembly GCA_905197485.1. GTDB lineage: Bacteria > Bacillota > Clostridia > Lachnospirales > Lachnospiraceae > Faecalimonas. The sequence continues at coordinate 74,619 of CAJJYZ010000003.1, forward strand.
CCGCTTCCATTTCCCTTACCAAGGAAAGATGCGATAACAATCGGGAACTGCATCAAAGATGATGCAAAAATGATCGGAATAACACCTGCGGTGTTTACCTTTAATGGAATATGTGTGGACTGTCCACCGAAAGTTTTTCTTCCGGCGATCTTCTGCGAATACTGTACCGCAATTCTTCTCTCTCCATCCTGAAGAAGAATAACAAATACGACCATAGCAACAATGATTGCCAGAATGATCAGTACAGCAAGTCCACCGGACGCAAGACTCTTGCCTTTCACAAACTGATTGAACAGTGTTGTCATATCACTTGGCACACGAGAGAGAATGTTAATTACAAGTACGATAGAAATACCATTTCCCACGCCTTTTTCTGTAATTCTCTCACCAATCCACATAAGGAATGCAGATCCTGCAGTCAGCGTCAAAACTACGATCGCGGCATTTACAAAATTATATTCTTTCAGCAGTCCCTGACGACCAAATCCCACTGCCATTGCTGTAGATTCAATCAATGCAAGCACTACTGTAAGATAACGGGTAATTGCCACAATCTTCTTTCTTCCATCTTCACCTTCTTTTTGCATTTCTTCCAGTTTTGGAATTGCAATGGTAAGAAGCTGCATAATGATAGAAGATGTAATGTACGGTGTAATGCTCAGAGCAAATATAGACATCTGCTCAAAAGAACCTCCAGTGAAAGCGTTAAACAAGTTAAACGCTTCCCCGGTATTCTGTGCAAAAAACTCTTTAATATAAGTCGGGTTGACTCCCGGTGTCGGCAGTTCGGAACCAAGTCTGATCACGATCAACATCAAAAACGTATACCCAATTTTCTTACGGATATCCTTAATTCCAAATGCTCTTCGGAAAGTTTCTAACATTAGATCACCTCTGCTTTTCCACCTAAAGCCTCAATCTTAGCTACAGCGCCTGCGCTGAATGCGTTAGCCTGTACAGTAAGCTTCTTAGTAAGCTCACCATTTCCAAGAATCTTAACTCCATCTCTTGGATTTTTAACGATTCCCTGTTCGATCAATGTCTCAACAGTTACTACTGCATCGTTTTCGAATACTTCCAGGGCATCTACGTTAATACCAACGATTGTCTTAGAATTTCTGTTTGTGAAACCTCTCTTTGGTATTCTTCTATATAACGGCATCTGACCACCTTCGAAACCAGGTCTTGTACCTCCTGAACGAGCTTTCTGACCTTTGTGTCCTTTACCGGCTGTCTTACCATTTCCAGAACCGTGTCCACGTCCTCTTCTGAAATTATCACTCTGTTTTGCGCCATCAGCAGGTCTTAAGTTTGATAAATCCATTGTGACACCTCCTTATCTGTTTAATTCAATTATGCTTCTTCAACTTTAACCAGGTGAGATACCTGTTTGATCATACCTCTTGTTGCTGCATTGTCCGGCAGTTCAACTGTTTTGTTTACTTTGCGAAGTCCCATTGCCTCTACAGTTTTCTTATGCTTTGGTACAGCACCAATTGGAGATTTTACTAATGTAACTTTTAAATTTGCCATCTTTATTTACCTCCTTAGCCTAAGATCTCTTCTACTGATTTACCACGAAGCTTAGCTACTTCTTCCGGAGTCTTAATCTGACGTAATCCATCGATTGTAGCCAGAACAACATTCTGTTTGTTGTTAGAACCAAGAGATTTTGTACGGATGTTCTTGATTCCTGCCATCTCGATGACTGCACGCGCCGGACCACCGGCGATAACTCCAGTACCTTCCGGAGCTTTTTTAAGCAGTACGGAAGCTCCTCCGAATTTACCGATAAAATCATGTGTAATGCTTTCGTTTTCATCTAATGCTACTTTGATGAGGTTCTTAGCTGCATCCTCTTTACCTTTGCGGATTGCCTCTGGAATCTCAGTAGCTTTTCCTAAGCCTGCACCAACGTGACCATTTCCATCACCAACAACTACTAAAGCTGTGAATCTCATGTTACGGCCACCTTTAACAACTTTGGTTACACGCTTAATTGATACTACTTTTTCATTTAACTCTAACTGACTAGCATCAATACGTTCCTGTCTCATGTGTGCTCCTCCTTCTAGAAATTCAACCCAGCTTCTCTAGCTGCGTCTGCTAATGCCTGAATTTTTCCCTGGTAAATAAATCCGCCTCTGTCAAAGACAACGTCTTTAATACCTTTCTCAAGTGCCTTCTCAGCAATCACTTTACCAAGATATGCTGCAGCATCAACGTTGTTTGTCTTCTCTAAGTTTGCTTTCACATCTTTCTGAAGAGTGGAAGCGGAAACCAGAGTTGTCTGAGCTACATCATCAATGATCTGTGCATACATGTGATTGTTACTTCTAAATACTGCTAAACGTGGGCACTCTGCTGTACCACTTAAACGGTTACGTAATTTTCTGTGTTTGTTAACACGAACTACACTTCTTGATTTTTTGCTAACCATTTTTACACTCTCCTTTCTTATTTCTTACCAGTCTTACCAACTTTACGTCTGATAACTTCATCAGCATACTTAATACCTTTACCTTTGTATGGCTCCGGTCTTCTCTTGTCTCTGATCTCAGCTGCATACTGGCCTACTTTTTCTTTATCAATACCTTTAACGATGATCTTGTTCTGACCTTCAACTGCTGACTCTACGCCTTCCGGATCTTCCATCTCTACCGGATGAGAATATCCAAGGTTTAATGTCAATGTCTTTCCAGACTTAGCTGCTCTGTAACCAACACCGTTTACTTCCAGAACCTTCTGGTATCCTTCTGTAACACCAACAACCATGTTGTTGATCAGTGTTCTTGTAAGACCATGTAAAGCTTTCATTTTCTTTAAGTCATTTGGTCTTGTAACTACAACTTCTTCGCCCTCAACTTTGATGGACATTTCTGTTGGGAGTTCTCTTTCAAGAGTTCCCTTTGGACCTTTTACAGTCACTTTATTATTCTCTGCAACTTCAACAGTTACGCCTGCTGGGATTGCAACTGGCAGTCTTCCAATACGTGACATTGCCTTATCCTCCTTAACTTAAATTTTCGGAACGGTTCTTGCCGCTCTGTTTTCAGTTTCTGATAATTACCATACGTAGCAGAGTACTTCTCCACCAACGCCAAGTTTTCTTGCTTCTTTGTCAGTGATCACTCCATGGTTTGTAGAAATGATCGCTGTTCCAAGTCCTCCGAAGACCTTCGGTACATCTGCACTGTTTGCATATACACGAAGACCCGGTTTAGAGATTCTCTTAAGACCTGTGATTACTTTTTCATTTTTGTCCGCACCATATTTTAATGTGATGTGGATTGTCTTAAATACTCCGTCTTCAATGACATCATATTTCTCGATGTAACCTTCATCTAATAAGATGTTTGCGATAGCAAGTTTCATCTTAGATGCAGGTACGTCTACTGTATCATGTTTAGCAGTGTTTGCATTACGAATTCTTGTAAGCATATCTGCAATTGGATCGCTCATAGTCATGAATTGTTTTCCTCCTTTACCAACTTGCTTTTTTAACGCCTGGAATCTGTCCTTTGTATGCCAGTTCGCGGAAGCAAACACGGCAGATGCCATATTTTCTTAAATATGCATGTGGACGTCCGCAGATTTTGCAGCGGTTATATTCTCTTGTAGAGAATTTCTGCTTGCGCTGCTGTTTTACTTTCATTGCTGTCTTAGCCATAATTTACCTCCTTATTTTGTAAACGGCATATTGAACTGTGTTAACAATTCACGAGCCTCTTCGTCAGTTTTTGCTGTTGTAACAAAAATAACATCCATACCTCTTACTTTGTCAACCTTATCGTACTCGATCTCCGGGAAGATAAGCTGCTCTTTGATTCCGAGTGCATAGTTTCCTCTTCCGTCAAATGCGTTAGGGTTAACACCTCTGAAGTCACGTACACGAGGTAATGCAAGGTTGATCAGACGATCAACGAACTCATACATTTTTTCTCCTCTTAAAGTAACTTTACATCCAATTGCCATTCCCTCTCTTAATTTGAAGTTAGCAACTGATTTTTTAGCTCTGCAAACAACTGCTTTCTGTCCTGTGATCTTCTCAAGATCACCGATTGCTGAATCTAACAGTTTTGCATTGTCTTTTGCTTCACCAACACCCATGTTGATAACAACTTTATCGAGTTTTGGTACTTCCATAATATTTTTATATCCGAACTTTTTGATTAATGCATCAACGATTTCGTTCTGATACTGCTCTTTCAGTCTACTCAAAGCTCAAGTCCTCCTTCCTTCGATTAATCGATCACTTCGCCTGTTGATTTTGCGTAGCGTACTTTTTTGTCTCCATCCATTTTAACGCCAACTCTTGTAGCAGTTCCTTTGTGCACATACATAACATTAGAAATGTCAATTGCACCTTCCTGATGGATGATTCCGCCATTTGCATTGGCAGCGCTTGGTTTTGTGTGTTTTGTCAGCATATTCACGCCTTCAACAACAACTTTACCGTCTTTCTGGTTTACAGAGAGAACTTTGCCTTCTTTGTCTTTATCTTTACCAGCGATTACTTTTACAGTGTCGCCTTTTTTAATCTTTAACATTGACATGTCCTGACCTCCTTAAAGTACTTCCGGAGCTAAGGAAACAATTCTCATGAACTGTTTGTCACGAAGCTCTCGTGCTACTGGCCCAAAGATACGGGTTCCTCTTGGTGTCTTATCGTCTTTTATAATTACAGCAGCATTTTCGTCGAAACGGATGTAAGAACCATCTTTACGACGAGTACTGTTTACAGTACGAACAACTACAGCTTTTACTACATCACCTTTTTTAACAACGCCGCCTGGTGTTGCATCTTTAACGCTGGCAACGATCACATCTCCGATACTAGCGTATCTTCTTGTTGAACCGCCAAGAACACGAATGCAAAGTAACTCTTTCGCACCTGTATTGTCTGCTACTTTCAGTCTGCTTTCTTGCTGTATCATGCAGGTTTCCCTCCTTATACTATTTTGCTTTCTCCATAATCTCAACAAGTCTCCATCTCTTGTCTTTAGATAAAGGTCTTGTTTCCATAACTTTTACTTTGTCACCAATGTTGCACTCATTTGCTTCATCATGTGCTTTTAATTTGTAAGTTCTCTTTACGATCTTTTTGTAAAGAGGATGCTTTACATGATCTTCAACTGCAACAACTATGGTCTTATCCATTTTATTACTTACAACCTTACCAACTCTGGTTTTTCTAAGATTTCTTTCCACAGTCTTTACGCTCCTTTCTTTGTCGATGAAGTTCTTTTCGCTTTGCTCAAAGAACGACCTCAGTGCTAAGCTCGAAAAAACCTCGCTAACTACTAGCGGTCAGCTTTTTCAGTGATCACTGTCTGGATTCTGGCAATATTTCTTCTTACCTCTTTAATTCTGCTTGTATTATCTAACTGATTTGTTGCGTTCTGGAATCTCAAGTTGAAGAGTTCCTTTTTAGCAGCTACTAATTCTTCATTCAGCTCTGCAGCTGATTTTGTTTTTAAATCTTCTACAAATGCATTAATTTTCACTGTTATCACCGCCTTCTAAATCTTCGCGTGAAACGATTTTACATTTACAAGGTAATTTGTGCATAGCAAGACGGAGTGCCTCACGAGCTACTTCTTCCGGAACTCCGGCAAGCTCGAACATTACGCGTCCTGGTTTTACAACTGCTACCCAGTACTCTAAAGTTCCTTTACCGGAACCCATACGTGTTTCAGCTGGTTTTGTAGTTACAGGTTTATCTGGGAATATTTTGATCCAAACTTTACCACCACGCTTGATGTAACGTGTCATAGCGATACGGGCTGCTTCGATCTGGTTAGAACGGATCCAGCATGGCTCCATTGCAACGATACCATATTCACCATTTGTAATTTTATTTCCGCGGAGTGCTTTTCCTCTCATGGAACCACGGAACTGTTTACGACGTTTTACTCTTTTTGGCATTAACATGATTATCTATCTCCTTCCTTTGATGCTTTTTCCGGAAGAACTTCGCCTTTGTAAATCCATACTTTAACACCAACTTTTCCGTAAGTTGTGTCAGCCTCGGCGAATCCGTAGTCAATGTCTGCTCTCAGTGTCTGAAGAGGAATTGTTCCCTCGCTGTAGAACTCTGTACGAGCGATATCAGCTCCGCCAAGACGTCCTGATACAGCAGCTTTAATTCCGAGTGCTCCAGATTTCATTGTTCTTGACATGCAAGATTTCATTGCACGTCTGAATGAAATACGGTTCTCAAGCTGAAGAGCGATATTCTCTGCTACTAACTGAGCATCCTTATCCGGTCTCTTGATCTCTTTGATGTCTACGATTAACTTCTTATCTGTAAATTTAGCAAGTTCGCCTTTTACTTTTTCAATCTCAGCTCCGCCTTTACCGATAACAACACCCGGCTTAGCTGTATAAATGATGATTTTCACGCGGTCAGATGCTCTTTCGATCTCGATCTTAGAAACACCAGCGCTGTATAATCTTTTCTTAAGATACGTTCTGATTTCATGGTCTTCTACTAAGTAGTCTGCGAAATCTTTCTCTGCATACCATCTAGAGTCCCAGTCTTTGATAACTCCGACTCTCAAACCATGAGGATTAACTTTCTGTCCCATGTTTGCCCTCCTTATCTTTCATCAAGCAC